>JARLHW010000173.1 GCA_031292075.1 Desulfosporosinus sp. | reverse complement strand
GTATGGATGAACATGCGTAAGCACTAAATGTATACTATTGTATAACCCGGTAACTTGCCAGAATATAGAAAATTAATTCGAAACTCATAATTCTACATGAGCCAGTATAAATGCAGTTTAGCAAATTGAGATTATAAGCATAACTCGCGAATACATGGCTGAGGTCAGCGATAATGCGAAGTTCCGCGAGAAGCACAACTGCAAGAGGAAGAAGTACAAGTGCAACGAATGCCAGGATCAGCAGGCGTATTGCAGCAAGTGCTACTTCCAGCACTTGAACGACAAGCACAATAGAGATTTACCCTTAAGTGTCTCAGATGAAGTCGAGAAGCGCATATCGCGGATAGAGAAGTGTCTTGATGGGGATAACAAGGAGAAAATGCAACTAAGAGGGCTCGACAAGAGAGCCGGAGAGATGCGACAAGAATTGGATGGCCCGCTAAAAGAGGCACGGGAAATAACAGAGAAGAAGATGCGCGATATAAAGAGGATGCTGTGGGAGACGGAGACATATGATGCCGAGGCAAGAAAGTGCGCGGGGCAACTTGACATGAAGGTTAGGGCCTCGTGGCTATGCTACGATCGTGAGATGGAGCGGGTGAAGGCGGAACTGCAAGCAATAAGAAGCATGAACGACATTTTCGAAGCTGATAAGGCCTCGATACGAGTCGAAAACGAGGTTAAGTCGGCGCTATGGCTAAACTGTGACGCGATAAGAGGGGCGATCAGGAAATGTGAGGAAGCGGCTGGAAAACTTAAGTGTGCTTATAGAGAAATCAATGTGAAAGTGACAATGTGCCAAAAGGACGCGATCATGATAGCAAACATTGTTCAGACGGTATCAAAGGTCATTAACGAACAGCTCAAAGAGTGCAAAGATAAGATAGAGCGTCACCTAAAAGAGAGTGAGGAAGCTGTGGTAAAAAGCGTCAACAATATGATAAAGCGATGCAGGGACGAAAGAGCAAAATTTGAGCGTGTGAGGATCCCCGGCGGCATCATAATACAACCGGAAGAAAGCAACACAGCGAGTGTGATAGATCTAAAAGAAAACCAGCTCGAGGAGAAGAAGGATGAGTTAGAGCAGAGAGAGGAGGAGAAGAGCGGGTTGGATGCCGAGAAGAGACTGGCGAGCAAGGTGGATGATTTGAAAAGGGCGCAACAAGATAACGAATGGCGGAAAGATAACGCGATCGAAGCCAGAGATCTGCTATCAGAGGAAATTGCGGAAGATGAAAAGTACGAAGAGGCTCCGAAGGCGGGTTCGTCGATTTATACTCACTATTACCCACACATCGGAGCAAAAGCGGTATATCTGTACAACACTGTGACGAAGAAAGTGAGCACACTTACGATTGGCTGCGATCACCTTGATAACTACAGCTCAACCATATTTGTCGGAGACAATTTATACATTATTGGCGGAGAAGGACCATCCTCGGCTGTGTATTCTCTGGAAATAGTTGACGGGATCGCGGAATGCGAAGCTATAAAAAAGAAGGAGCTGAGAGTGGCTCGCAGTCGTTTAGGCTTGTCACAATACGCTGGAAACTACATTTATGCTTTAGGAGGATGGAATAGTAAGACGCTAGTAAAATGCTGCGAGAAGTACGATATAGAAAACGACAACTGGAACGCGCTAAAGGATCTGAGCGAGGGGAAATGCTTACTATCGGCATGTGTAACAAACGAGTTCATCTATGCGATTGGCGGATGCACCACTGAAGGACACCTAGACTCGATAGAGAGAATGAACATTTTCAAAGAATACGAAAGCTGGGAAAAGCTCGTGATAGATAATGAAGATGAAGGATGGATAGCGCGATGCAGCTGCGGTGCTTGCAAAATCAACGAAGACACAATTATGATATTTGGCGGATCTTATGATAGCAAATGCAGAGCCGAGTGCTACCTCATGAAATCAGTCAACAACGCAGCCGTAATCCGCAAACTGCCCGATAACTTGGCGAAAGCCGATGACTTCTGCCTGATCGCAAATAGCGTAATCAGAAACGGCCAACTTTATTCGCTATCGTGGGGTAAAAATCTGCATGTGTGCGACCTGAAGTCAAAGACGTGGAAAATACAGGAAGGCGTCTTCGACTAACTGCGCTTGCTAATCTCATCTCATCTCATTCCTGTTCACGTATTATTTCAAGCACATCTTCCTTCCCGCTGTTGTGTTATGCATTCTCCCTCATCGAGCGAACATCAGCACTGGGGTTTTGGGGTTTTGGGGTTTTGGGGTTTTGG
>JARLHW010000172.1 GCA_031292075.1 Desulfosporosinus sp. | reverse complement strand
TTATCCTTTGTCTGTGTGTTTCTATCTAATCGTTCTTAATCTGTGTAATCTGTGTAATCTGTGGTTCCCCGTTCAGAATTCCCCAAGGCGTATTTACAGTGTTTTTCCTTGTAGGTATAAAAAAATGCGGGATTTTAGGATCTCATAATGTATTGGAGGCTATCATCATGGAAAAAATCAAAGTCCAGGATTCTATCGGTACCGTTTTAATGCATGACATGACGCAAATTATTCTGGGTGTCACTAAAGGTCCCCGTTTTCGTAAGGGGCATATAGTTAAGGAAGAGGATATTCCTGTGCTCCTCAGCATGGGGAAAGAACATGTTTACATATGGGATCCAACGCCCGGTCTCATTCATGAAAATGAAGCGGCGGAGCGCCTCGCCCGCGCAGTGTCCGGTTCAGGGCTAATTTTCGACGAACCAAAAGAAGGAAAAATCACCTTAACCGCTGCTCACGATGGCCTTTTCTATGCCTCCGAAGACAGCATTTTGGCATTGAATAGTTTGGAGGGGGTCATCCTCGCCACGCTTCATAATCATTTCCCCGTCAAAAAAGGAGATAAAGTTGCCGGAACCCGTGTTGTTCCTCTGATGATTGATGAGAAAGTGATTATTGAAGCGGAGGAAATCGTCCGATCATTTTCGAAGTCTATTTTAGAGGTACGGCCTTTAAAACGCTTGAAAGTTGGCATCGTTGTCACGGGAAGTGAAATTTATCATGGACGTATTCAAGATAAATTCGGCGCGGTACTACAGGCAAAAGTTGAAGCCTGGGGATCTGTAGTTTTAGGGCAAGCAGTGGCTACCGATGATGTTCCCCAGATCCAAAGCTGCATACGAAATCACCTAAGTAAGGGGGCAGAAATGGTCTTAGTTTGTGGTGGTATGTCCGTAGATCCTGATGACGTCACCCCCGCTGCGATTAAAGGAATGGGAGCGGAACTTATCACCTACGGTGCACCAGTTCTGCCGGGAGCCATGTTTATGTTAGCCTATATCGGGGATGTTCCCATTATAGGTTTACCTGGGTGCGTCATGTATTCTAGAAAATCCGTCTTCGATTTAGTCGCGCCTCGAATGTTAATGGGTGAACGACTGCCGCGCCTTGATATTGTCAAGCTAGGATTGGGTGGTCTTTGTCTAGAATGCTCGGTTTGTACTTACCCACGTTGTTCGTTTGGCAAGTGATCAAACCGTATTTAAACATGTTCATCATGAAGTAAATTGGTTATTAAACTAAAAAGCACCCACATGGGTGCTTTTTAGTTTTGGGGCAATTGATCTGATCACTTATAAGAATTCAAGGACAAAAAGAAGAACTACCAAGGAATACAATTCCCAATAGTTCTTTTAGTAAGAGCGAAACAAATCAGTTATTCAATTATTCTTAGTCTTTTCCGCAGGAAAGATATTTATTCATTTAGTTTGCTAAGGTTCATTTATATTAAAATTACCAAAAAAATATGGTAGTGAATCAGCAACTATAACTAACAAAACTTAACAACAGCCACACGTAAACAAATTGCATAGAGTATACGGGAATAAAAATATGATAGTGGGTGACTAGTTTGCGTAGCTTAGGCAGAGGCGCAACCGGAGATGAAGTTATTGAACTTCAGTCTGCTTTAATTATTTTAGGATATAACTACGGGGCAATCGACGGTATCTTTGGAGTGAAAACTACTTCCGCAGTTATCCAGTTTCAGCAAGACAACGGCCTTTTCTCTGATGGAATTGTTGGGCCAATAACTTGGGCCTATTTACAGCGTTTGATTGCTTTCCGTAAAATCTACTTTATCCGGCCCGGCGATACATTATACAAAATAGCCCTCACTTTTGGCATTCGTCTATCAGAACTCCTCTCGGCCAATGCAGGGATTGACCCTTATGAGTTGAGGGTAGGTCAAATGATTCAACTCCCTAAACATGACTTTCCAGCCACCCTTGCTGATTCCAAACGCCTGATTAAGGATATGGCTGGCAGAATTGTTTCTGTTCCCTGCACCATAAAGACAGCCTTTGCCAGTAGCCCGGTAGGTTCGATTATGCTCTATGCGTTGTGTCCGGATAAAATGATCGGGTGGAACAGTGCCCCACGAGCTACAAAGAGAAAGTACATCCTACCTAAATATCAGGCTTTACCTGCTTTAGGGGGCTGGTATGCCGAAAGAACGGGAAATATAGAACAAATATTGAAACTACAGCCTGATGTCATTATCGGCATGGGTGATATTACTCCCCTTAAAATCTCTAATGCCGACAATATCCAGCAACAACTGGGGATACCGGTAGTATTAGTTGATGCTCCAGTAATGAAGATGGACAAGGCTTGTGAATTTATGGGGGTTCTTCTTGGGGAAGAAACACGTGCTCAGGAATTAGCTGATTATTGCAGAAATACTATCGCTGATGTTGCGGCGAGAGCAGCAATGATACCGAAGGAAAAGCTCGTAAGGGTTTATTATGCGGAAGGTTCTAAAGGTTTACACACTGAACCTGATGGTTAGAAGCATATAGAGACGTTAAATTTGGTTAGAGGGATTAACGTAGCCAAGGTTGCTTTAAGGGGAGGCAGTGGAATGTCTCCAGTGTCTCAGGAACAAATATTATTCTGGGATCCTGAGGTAATTCTTGCCTGGGGCGAGGAGCAAGGGGGGTATTATAAAGGTATTCTGACCGACCCAAGTTGGAGAGGAATAAACGCAGTGCAGCAAAGTCGTGTCTATCAGATCCCCAATGCACCTTTCAATTGGTTAGATCGACCACCTTCAATTAATCGTATTATTGGCCTTAAATGGCTGGGCAATTTGCTTTATACTGATGTTTTTAACTACAACATGGTTGTAGAAGTAAAGGATTTCTATGCGAAATTCTATCATTATAATCTATCAGACGAAGATGCTAAAGCTTTACTTGCGTAACCCTTCCCCTAGTGCTCTAACCCCTTCATTACCCTATTGAATTATTGTTGTTGTTGCTATGTAAATAACGTGCAAAGCCACACTGCAATGCGAGTTTTCTTTAATAAAATAAGTCCAAGTATAACCTATTGCAATTTTCTTACAGCTTGGCTTATAATGATATTGTAGTTTGGTTTTATTATGTTATGTTGAAATTATATGGCTACTATCAAGGGTTTTATTTCTAAGAAACTAACATTAGCAAATGTAACTTAATATTATCGATGATTTCTGAATTAATTGTGAGAAGAAAGAAGGTGGAACGGTAAGAGCCTCAGGACGGTCATTTTTAGCTTGTTCTTAATTAATTATCTAATCGGGCACAAACAAATAGAAGTAAATGGAAAAGAGTTTATCAGAAATCCAACCTAAGGTATAATTCGGAAATAGGAGAGGAGCGAAACACTTTGGAGTGGCTTACATTAACGATTGATGGGAGCGAAGTCAGCGTTCCGAAGGGGACGACTGTGCTGGAGGCCTGTCGTATGAATAATATCCCAATTCCCACTTTGTGTCATGATCCAGCGCTTACCTCTGCGGGCGCCTGCCGTTTGTGTATCGTCCAAATCGAAGGAATGCGCAATCTTCCTCCATCTTGCGTCACTCAAGTTATGCAAGGCATGAAGGTAGAGACGCAGAATCCAAAAGTTAGAAATGCGCGTAAAACAATTCTGGAATTATTGATCGCCAATCATCCGTTAGACTGCATGACTTGTCAAAAATTAGGCGATTGCTCTCTGGCAGAGTATGCTTACCAATATGGTGTAAAAGGAAAAAATTACATAGGAGAGAAACGTCACCTTCCCATAGATGACGCAAATCCTTATATTTTAAGGGATCTTAACAAGTGTATATTATGTGGCAAATGTATTGCCACCTGTGAACTGGTAACAGAACGTAATGTGATTGGGTTTGCTTATCGTGGCTTTAAGGCTAAGGTTTCAACCTTTATGGACACTGACCTGAAGGATTCAACCTGTGTTTATTGCAACCGGTGTGTGGCTATTTGTCCAGTTGGTGCTCTTATGGACAAGAACATGATCGGTAAAGGTAGAGTATGGGAGTTTAAGAAAGAAGAAGTGACCTGCAGTTTCTGTGATTCGGGTTGCAAATTTGTTATTAACTCTAAAAATGGTAAAGTTATTGGGGTCACTGCAAAATCACCTGCAAATGGCCGACCACTTTGCCTTAAAGGTCGTATAGGTTCTGATCTTAGGTTCAATCCTGAACGGACAGAAATGCCTTTCATCAATCAAGACGGTGAGTTTATTCAGGTTACGTGGGCTGAATTCTTAGGTCTAGGCAATATTGTGGAAAAAATCAACTCGCTAACCAAGTAAGTCTAATAGGCATAACTTGCGAATTTACTATAGGTATGAAAGTGGGCGCTTCTGAGGAAGGCCCGTTTTTCTTCTGGAAAGCAGCAGAAGATAGAGGAGGAATACACAAGTGCCTGAAATAAAGGGCCCAGTTACTATCAATGTCAATACCCAAACTGAAGGGGCAACAGTCGTCATAAACCCTGGCACAAATGAAGAACTTGAATTTCCATACTTTGTTATGGTAGGTTTTGCTGATGGAGGTGAGTATGTTGCAAGCAATTGCACGATAGCTCAGGTAGTTCAGGGCTTACGGAGACTGAATGAGCTCTACGATAAGCTTAAAACGGAGGCTCAAGTTAACGGTAAGTCTAGACTTAGGATACTGCCGACAATAACTAAGAAGGACTAACTAAGAATCTTTACCTGACCATTGGAAGGCTGATCTAGGGGGAAAAGCTAATGGATAAAGAGATTTACCAAGGACTGAACTTAGTATTTGAACAAAATATGGAGGCGGCCCTGATTACAGTAACAAGTGCACTAGGGTCAACCCCCCGTAAACCAGGAGCTAAGTTGTTAGTATTTGCTGATGGTACTACTATTGGATCAATCGGCGGAGGATGTGGTGAGGCTGAAGCAAGACAGGAGGCCTTCAATGTGATTGTCGCTCACACCTCGAAAATATACTATTTAAATATGACTTCGGACGTTGTTGAGGAGGAAGGTATGGTTTGTGGGGGAATCATGGGACTTTTCATTGATTATTTGGGTCATCAAGGCTCCCTCGAACAGACAAAACTTAATTTAGATTATTTGTCTGCTTTAAGGAGCGATAATAACCCTATACTTGTAACTGTGATTGAAGCGGCAGAGGAATGGTTGGTAGGGAAAAAGCTTTTTGTTAAAAACAATGGAGACGTCTTAGGTGACCTCGGCTCAGAAGATTTGAATAGAGTTGCCTTTGAGAGCGCTGAAGCAGGAGGGGGAAATTTTTATCCGCTGCTAATTAGTTTGAATTCTAAGTTCGAGTTATGCGACCCCTCTATAACGAAAGCTACTTTTCGCTTAATGGTAGAACCCCCAACTACTGTTGTACAGCTGTTGATTTTAGGGGCAGGACATCTTGTTCAGCCCCTCGTGACTATGTCGAAAATCCTTGGGTATGAGGTTACAGTTGTCGATGATCGACCATCTTTTATTAACTCTGCCCGCTATAACGAGGCAGATAGGATTATATGCGGCAACTTCGAACGAGCCTTAAATGCAATAAATATCAATCCACAAACGTTCGTTATAATTGTTACTAGCGGGTCTTATTCTGATAAAGCGTGTTTGAGGAAAGTGATTAATCAACCAGCCAGATATATTGGGATGATGGGTAGTTACAGAAAGGTTAAAGCCTTGAAAGCTGAATTAGAGGAGGAAGGAGTAAGCTGTGAATCGTTACAAAAATTGTATTCTCCGATCGGTCTAAAAATTGGAGCCGAAACTCCGGCAGAAATAGCGGTGAGTATTCTTGGTCAGTTGATCAAAGTTCAAAAGCAGTTGGCTTAAAAATAAGTGGGTACCTTTGGGTACAAATAGAGCAAATATTAACGATTTTAGAGATTCAATGGTGCCAATTTCTTAAGGTGGAGCTGATTATTATAATAACTTTACAGGAGGGTAATCTGACATGACAAAAGAAACAACAGATCCGAAAGAAGCGGCAGATATGATGGAAAAAACAGCGCGGGGCCCTTTTGCTCCGGTCTATCCGTTTCTAGCCGAAAGATTTTATCAGGAATCCGATTTTAAGAAAGGACTATGCCTTGACATTGGAAGTGGTGGCGCGCAGCTTGGTTTGGCAATCGGGGAAATCAGCGACTTTGAGGTTATCGCTTTGGACATCAACAAGTATGCCTTAGAATATGCCCATGAAAACGCCATGGCTTTGGGGTTAAGCGACAAGTTTTCAGTACTTTGCGGCGATGTGTCAGAATTACCGCTGGCAAGCGACAGCGTTGATTTATGTGTGAGCAGAGGTTCTTTTTGGTTCTGGGAGGATGGGGCAAAAGCTTTCGCTGAAATCTATAGAGTTTTGAAACCCAACGCTAAAGCGTTCATCGGCTGCGGATTTGGAACAAAAGAGCTCTTAGACCAGGCTGTTGAAAAGATGAAAAGTGTCAACCCCGAATGGAATGCCAAAAGGCAAAAAATGTTTCAAGATAACCCGGTTGAAAAATATGAAAGCCATTTGCGAGCAGCAAACATCGAGAATTTTACCATTGAAGATACAGAGACGGGAAGATATATTTTATTTTCAAAACCAATACAGTAAAGAGATAAGAGTGTGAAACCAAAAAATGTTATGAGTCTGCTTATATATTGGAAAGGAGCCATGAATAAACTGGCATTACAGTTTATTCGTGGCTCCTTTCTTAATTAAAAAGGGTTTTGGCTTGTAGCTTTATCGGCAAGTGAGTAGCAAATGCAGCATGAGCGAACGTGTAATATTGCTTTTGACCCGCAATTCAGGGTTTCCGCAGCAGAATCATTACTCAATTTAGGTTTTAAAACCGTAGCTAGCAAAGACGCGTTGGGCGTCCGAACTCTGTAAGTAATTTAAGAAATCTTCAGCAGCTTGTTTGTTTTTAGTAGTTGAAATAACCGCAGCAGGGTAGACAATAGGCTTGTGACTGTTTGACGGGATTACAGCAACTATTTTTACTTGTGTGGATCCTTGAGCATCCGTGTGGTAGACAAATCCCGCATCAGCGTTCCCTGTTTCTACATAATTCAAAACTGAGGTTACATCCTTTCCCAGCACAAGTTTAGGTTGTATGGAATCCCATAGATTGAGACGCATTAAGGATTCTTGGGCATATTGCCCGGCGGGTACGGACTGAGGTGCACCAATACTAATTCGGCTGACAGTCGCTTTGGTCAGGTCTTCAAGGGACGTAACCTTGCCGTGATCTTTCCTCGAGATAAGTACTAAATCATTGCCGAGTAAGTCGATTCTGCTCTCATTAATTAGCAAATGCTTTTGTTCCAGCGCATCCATCTGGGCCTTTCCTGCCGAAATAAAAAGGTCAACCGGCGCGCCCTGTTCAATTTGTTGTTGGAGTGCACCTGAAGCTCCAAAATTAAAGGCAAGTCTTATGGCTGGTCTTCTCAAAGCATAATATTTTTGAAGGGCAATTAATGAATTTTGCAAACTAGCAGCGGCCGATACGGTTATTTTAGTGGGTTGAGCATGTTTAGGGAGCTGAATCATTTGACCTATCATTAATTTATAGGGGTCAATACCTGCATTGACAGCGAGTAGTTCCGAAAGAGGAAGGTTATTAGCAAGGGCTATTTTGTAAAATGTATCGCCAGGCTGGATAATGTAAATTTTATGGTAAGTAATTAAACTCTGTAAATATCCCCAGGTTATAGGCTCAACAATTCCGTCGGGGACAAGGCCGTTGTCCTTTTGAAATTGGATAACTGCGGAAGCGGTTGTCCTCCCAAAGATGCCGTCGATTCCTGCAGGGTTATATCCTAAGATAAGTAAAGTAGACTGAAGCTCAATAACTTCGGTTCCGGTTGCTCCTTGGTATAAGGTACGCAAATTTATCACCTCCTGTCTCATTTTAATTCCTGTATACTATATGCTATTTATTAAGGTTCGGTGTTTAAAAAGTGGCTATTATGTACAACTAATTAGTTTTTGTAGGTTTAGATAGTTGGTAACTAGAATTTGATTTGATTATTACTAATATAAACAAACATTAACCAACTAATTGCATATGTCGACAATATAATTCATAAAGATAAATTGCATATTCATAACATTTACTACTTATAGATTTATTGCATCTAATAAATTGACAAAAATGTAAATATATTCTATGATAATGATAGTAAAACATGCTTAGGAGGATGTACAAATGCAATTATCGACGAGAAATCAGCTCAAAGGAACAATTAAGGACATAAAAAAAGGTCCGGTATCTACTGAGGTAACCATTGACGTTGGTACTCAATCAATGGTAGTCGCTTCAATAACTACTGGGTCAGCGGATTCAATGGAACTAAAAGTCGGAGACAGTGTCAGTGCTCTTGTTAAAGCAAGTTCGGTTATGGTTATGAAATAACAACAAATATATAAAGAAGGAAGCACCCTCGAGGATGCTTCCTTCTTTATATATTTTAGAAACCAATCTACAAATAGACCTCAACCAAAGGTCAAGTTTCAGCAATAACTTTTCCCAGTTCAGTAAGGCCATACCCGCCTAACCCTTGCAATTCAAATTTAAACTCGTCAGAACGAATTATTTCAAAAATTGCATCAAAGGCGGCGGTGTTTATATCTTCTTTTTTTATGATCATGTCATATTGCTCTATTTGTATAGGTATAAAATCAATTCCTTGTACTTGTAAACAGGCCTTTTCATTCCCGATGCCAAGATCTGCTTCTCCACGGGCAACAGTACTGGCAATGGCAAGATGAGACTGGGATTCTTTAAGATAGCCATTGATTGACCTACCGGAAATGTCCAGTTTGCGCAAGTGTTCATCCAGTAATATTCTTGTTCCACTGCCTTTTTCACGGTTAATAATTGTAATATCAGTGCGTCGTAAATCGTTCCAATCTTTAATGTTTTTCGGATTCCCTTTTGCTACGTAGAAACCTTGCATACGGCTGGCAAGTCGAATAACGACGGCTGGAGTTCCAGGAAGCATTCTTTCAATATAAGGTACATTATATTCTCCGGTTTTACCATCCCACATATGAGCAGTGGCAACTTGAACCTCTCCTTGATAAAGAGCATAGACGGCGTTGTAACTTCCTTCATGGGAACGTAAGGCACGAACTCCGTATGGATGGCGGTCCAAGTAGCGGCATAAAATATCTAGAATAACATCTTGACCGGAAATGATAAAAGAGCTGCTTTTATCATGCGTTTCTTCAGAAATAGGTGAAGTAATAAATTTGCTTGGTTCAGGAGATAAGGTGTTGATAGGTTTGGCATCTTTTGTTTTATTTTTATAGTTTTCTACATCCTCTAAATCGACACGTAATTTCTTCCCGACTCTGTAGGCATTCAATTCTCTACGTTTCATCAAATCATAAACCGTACTCTTGGAAATTTTTAAGACATCAGCAACCTCTTGCGGTGTTAAGGCTTTATTATCAACCATAGCGTTACAACTTACCTTTCCTCGGTAATATATAGAAATTATATCACATTTCAACCTTCGTGGAGTAGGATTCATTGTCAATAATAAAACGCTGGGATGAATACAAAAGGTAGGGGTATAAAAGCGTCCGCACTACAGCTTAGATATAAGACTTCACCTCCTAGCCCTAAATGGAAGAGTAAGAGTTCTTCAAAAAATAGTATTGACAGAGTTAAGCCAAATGCATATAATGATATCAAATCATACAAAATGGAAAATATTTAAACAATAATTGTGCTATCTGGAAAATGCGAAACTTCGTTTCCGATAGGAAGGAGGGGTCACAGTTCAAGTATCCTTCGATAAAGACAGAAAGCCTTCCTTAGAGAGAGTAGCAATACTGCTCGCCATGACCGAAACGAGAGATGAAGAAGAAGAAATCAGGAAATCTATTAGCGAATTGTTTAACATACGTTGCGCTGTGACCGGACTTGGTGGAACAGTCGCAAATCTCCGAAATACGGGAAAATTAACGAATACAGTTATGTCAACTGCGTTTAACACGGGTATTATTCAAAAGGAAGCTCGATTGATTCATGCTCTTATTCATGCAACTATGGAGGCCAGCAACAGCGTTTTTACTCATACCAACAGCAATGCTAGTCTGGCTCTGAAAATCGGGTTAACGACAAACTTCGAATGGCTTGCTGTAGCAATTTACGGTCGTTCTTCCCTTCACCCCCTATTGGAACACGCTCGAGTGGGATTAGGAGTCATGCATCTTTAATAAGATGTTTGTTGGGCCGCGTCTTCAAGTGATGCAAGTGTTTTAGTGATTGAGACAGTACAATTTCATATTTTGGGCACCAGATCGATGATTTGGAGTGAAAAAGTGTTTTAGTGAGCTTTAATTATACAGAATTAAGGCTCACTTTGTTTTTTTCTAAATCTAATAAGGGTGGTGATGCGATGGAGTTTATTCTGATAATGGAGGGGCCGGGGTGGTAAGAGTGGCTCCAATCATAAATGGTTTTGGCAATAATGCACATAAGCAAACTGATTCAAGAAAAATGGGTGCATGAAAGGAGTTTTGAATATAGAGAAAATGGCAATCGATATACGAGTTTTGTTGAATAATATATCAGGTAATTCGAGGTTGAGTGATTGAGTGATTAAGAGGTTAGAGGTTAAGTGATTAAGTGATTAAGTGATTAAGAGTAATATGGGAAGGTTTTACAAACTAACCCTTTAAGATCGTACAATTTTATATTGGGCACCAAATCGATCGATGATTTGGAGTGAAAAAGTGTTTTAGTGAGCTTTGATTTTTTTCAGAATTGAGGCTCACTTTGTTTTTTTCTAAATTGATTCAGGGAGGTGATGCGCTGGCGCTTCTATCAATAAGGGAAGCCATGGCAAAGGTTAAGAGTGGCTTCAGTTATAGATCATTCGGGCATAGGGATATCATCCAAGAAAAATTAAGTTAAAAATCCGATGGGCAAATGAAAGGGGAGTTTTGAAAATGACGAGAAAAATTGCTATTTATGGTAAAGGTGGAATTGGAAAATCTACTACACAACAAAACACTGCTGCTGCGATGGTGCATTTTTACAATCAAAAGGTATTTATCCATGGCTGTGATCCAAAGGCAGATTCGACCCGTCTGATTCTTGGCGGAATGAATCAAAAAACCTTGATGGATATACTTCGTGACGAAGGCGAAGCAAAGGTTACCGTTGAAAGAGTTGTAAAAACAGGGTTCGGGGGAATTCGTTGCGTTGAGTCAGGTGGTCCGGAACCGGGTGTAGGATGTGCTGGTCGAGGTGTCATCACAGCCATTGACCTTATGGAAAAAAACGGAGCCTATACACCAGATTTAGACTTTGTGTTTTTTGATGTCCTAGGTGATGTTGTCTGCGGTGGATTTGCCATGCCGATCCGCGAGGGTAAAGCTCAGGAGGTTTATATAGTGGCTTCAGGAGAGATGATGGCTGTCTATGCTGCTAACAATATTTGCAAGGGTCTTCTCAAATATGCTAAGCAAAGTGGAGTTCGCCTCGGTGGGATCATTTGCAATAGCCGTAAAGTGGATAAGGAAAAAGAATTTCTGGAAGAATTTGCGGCTGCCATTGGCACACAGTTACTTTACTTCGTACCTCGAGATAATGTCGTGCAAAGGGCCGAATTTAATAAAAAAACAGTCGTTGAATTTGACCCTGAGGAGAACCAAGCCCACGAATATGGAGAACTAGCACGCAAGATCATCGAAAATAAGAATTTTGTGATTCCTAAACCTCTCACGATGGATGAATTAGAGTCGATGGTTGTTAAATACGGCTTAGCAGATTAAGAGTAAATACAATAAGGGAGGCAACAGATATTATGATTATGATTCGAGCGATTATTAGACCAGACAAGAAAGAAGTGATTCTAGATGAACTTTCCAAAGCCGGGTTTCATGCTGCTACTGTCGTTGATGTTGTAGGTCGCGGTAAACAAAAGGGTATTACGTTTGGCGACGTTGTCTATGATGAAATTCCTAAAAGTCTGATTATGTTAGCTATTAATGATGGAGATAAAGATAAGGTGCTGGAGGTTATTTTCCGTCATGCTAAGACCGGAGACAAAGGAGCTTTCGGCGATGGGAAAATAATTGTCAGTCCTATTGATGAAGTCTATACCGTTTCCAGCGGCGTTGCTGAACTGTAAAGGGGGTAGCGTTTTGAAAGAAATTATAGCCGTAGTAAGGATGAATAAGGTCGGTGTTACTAAAAAAGCACTGATAGAAGTTGGAGCGGCCGGTTTTACTGCCTCGAAAGTCATGGGACGCGGCAAGCTGGTAGAAGATAAATCCATCATTGCCGAACGTAGAAAGACGTTATTGGCCTTGGCTCAGAAAGATGATCAGGCTACGGAAAAGATGATCACCGAATTTTTAGATGGTACCCGTTTATTCCCCCGCAGGTTGTTTAATATTTTGGCCCATGACGAAGATGTGCCCAAAATTATCGCCGCTATAATCAAGGCCAATCAAACTGAGTACAAGGTTGGTGACGGAAAAATTTTTGTCTTGCCGGCGCTTGATGCAGTTCGAGTAAGAACTCAGGAAACCGGAGAGGCGGCAGTATAGGCGAGTAGTAATGAGTTTTAAAAGGAGGAATAAATTATGCCCTATCATAAATTTAAATGTAGCGAGTGCATTCCTGAACGGGAAAAGCATGCTGTAATCAAAGGGCCAGGGGAAGATTTGACATCGTGCCTTCCTCTTGGCTACCTCAACACTATTCCGGGCACGATTTCTGAACGCGGGTGTGCTTACTGCGGAGCAAAGCATGTGATCGGTGCCCCCATGAAGGATGTCATCCATATGAGTCATGGACCGGTTGGCTGCACCTATGATACCTGGCAAACTAAACGCTATATCAGTGATAACGACAACTTCCAGCTCAAATATACCTATGCGACAGATGTCAAGGAAAAACACATCATCTTCGGAGCTGAAAAAATGCTCAAGCAGAACATTATGGAGGCGTTTGAGGCCTTTCCCGAGATCAAACGGATGAGCATCTACCAAACTTGTGCAACAGCGTTGATCGGGGATGATATCGGGGCGATTGCGCAAGAAGTGATGGAAGAAAAGCCCGAGGTTGATATCTTCGTCTGCAATTCTCCTGGCTTTGCCGGGCCGAGCCAGTCGGGAGGACATCACAAGATCAATCTCGCCTGGCTCGATCAGAAGGTGGGAACATTTGAACCGGAAATCACCAGTAAATACGTCATTAATTACGTCGGTGACTATAATATTCAGGGTGATACGGAAGTCATGGTGGACTATTTTCAGAGAATGGGCATTCAGGTTCTTTCCTGCTTTACGGGTAACGGGTCGTATGACTCACTTCGAGGGATGCACCGAGCTCACCTTAACGTCCTGGAATGTGCCCGTTCGTCCGAGTACATTTGTAACGAACTAAGAGTAAGATACGGAATTCCGCGTCTGGATATCGAGGGATTTGGCTTCAAACCGCTGGGAGAATCCCTGATGAAGGTCGCTATGTTCTTTGGACTTGAAAAGGAAGCTCAAATCCTCATCGACGAAGAAACCGCCCGCTGGAAACCGGAATTTGACTGGTACGCGAAACGCTTGAAAGGAGTAAAAGTGTGTCTCTGGCCGGGTGGCTCCAAACTCTGGCATTGGGCCAATGTCATTCATGAAGAGATGGGAGTCGAGGTTGTTTCGGTATATACGAAATTCGGGCATCAAGGTGACATGGAAAAAGGCATTGCCCGCTGTCAAGAGGGCGCACTCGCCATCGACGATCCCAACGAGTTGGAAGGAATCGAGGCCATGAAGATGCTGAAGCCCGACGTCATCTTCACGGGAGTTCGGCCCGGCGAGGTTGCCAAAAAACTGCGGGTCCAATACCTCAATGCTCATGCCTATCACAACGGTCCTTATAAAGGGTTTGAAGGCTGGGTCAGGTTTGCGCGGGATATCTACAACGCGGTCTATTCGCCGATTCATCAGCTTTCCGGCCTGGATATCAGCAAGGATGAGATACCGACAGATGCAGGTTTTATGACCCGGCAGATGATTTCTGACGTCAAGATAAATAAGGATGAGACAACTCCCAGCGAGGAAAGACCGTATACGGGTGATTATGATTGCGTTTCAAAATTGCGTGGGAAGACCTATCCGAATTTATCAGGAACGCTTCCCAGCGCAGTGTCAGGGACGCTTTCCGACGCGGTATAAGGAGGCAGGACAGTTTATGGAAAAGACGGAAATTATAGAGGATACTCTGAAAGACAGAGTTGAACAACTGGTGGACTATATTATGAAATGGTGTCTGTGGCAGTTTCACTCGCGCGCCTGGGACAGAGAGAAACAAAACGAGGGAATCTTGACCCAAACCAGGCAGTTATTGTGTGAGGAACCCGTCGAACTTGATACTCCCGCGGACAGATGCTATTGGGTGGATGCCGTAATGCTGGCCAGGGATTTTAAAGCTACCTACCCATGGCTTGCCACGTTGGAGAAAAAGGACATTGTGGTGCTTATGCAAGGACTTAAAGAGCGTTTGGATTATTTAACGATTACGGGGTCGCTAAATGAAGAACTTACAGACCCTAAGTATTAAGAGAAGAGATGTGCCGTCACGGTGAACGTGAACAAAGTAACAAGGAAAGGGAGTCATAGTATGGCGTGTGAATTAAAAGATAAAGAACGTGTCGGCATTATCAACCCGATATTTACCTGCCAGCCTGCGGGCGCGCAGTATGTCAGCATAGGAATCAAGGATTGTCTAGGGATCGTTCATGGAGGACAGGGCTGTGTGATGTTCGTCCGCTTGCTGTTTGCGCAGCATTTTAAGGATAACTTCGATATCGCGTCTTCCTCTGTCCATGAGGATAGTGCGGTGTTCGGTGCCGTCCATCGCGTCGAGGAAGCGGTCGACGTGGTTTTAATGCGGTATCCCCATGTGAAAGTCATACCAATCATCACCACCTGCTCGACCGAGGTTATCGGTGACGATGTCGATGGTGTCGTGCGTAAACTTAATCAGGGGCTTTTGAAAGAAAAATATGCTGATCGGGAAGTTCATCTGATTTCGATTCATACCCCCAGTTTTAAGGGAAGCCAGGTGACCGGATACGATGTCGCCCTGGAGGCTTTTATTCAGACGCTCGCCAAAAAAGACCAACCCAACGGAAAACTTAACCTGATTACCGGTTGGGTCAATCCAGGGGACGTAACAGCGCTCAAGCACCTTCTGGCGGAAATGAAAGTGGAGGCCACCGTTCTTTTCGAAATTGAAAGCTTTGATTCCCCTCTAATGCCCGATAAAAGCGGGATCTCCCACGGTAGTACGACGGTCGAGGATCTGATTGGCACGGCCAATGCGCTGGGAACGATTGCTCTGAACAAGTATGAAGGCGGCAAAGCCGCCCAATATCTGGCCAATGAATTCGACATACCGACCATCATAGGGCCGACCCCGATCGGCATCCGCAACACGGATACCTTTCTGCAAAATTTGAAGAAAATGACCGGCAAGCCAATTCCTGAGTCTCTCGTTATCGAACGTGGAATTGCGATTGATGCGCTGACTGATCTTGCGCACATGTTTTTTGCCGATAAGCGAGTTGCTATCTACGGGCACCCCGATCTTGTTATCGGGCTGGCGGAATTTTGCATTGATCTGGAGATGAAACCCGTGCTGCTTCTGCTCGGCGACGACAACACGACTTATACAGATGATCCTAGGATCAAGGCGTTTCAGGAGAAAGTCGAGTTCGATATGGAGATTATCTGCAACTCGGATCTGTGGGAATTGGAAGACCGGATCAAGAATCAGGGCTTAGAACTTGATCTCATCTTGGGGCATTCCAAAGGGCGCTTTATTGCCATTGACAATAATATTCCAATGGTACGCGTCGGTTTCCCCACCTACGACCGGGCGGGACTCTACCGTCATCCTGTCGTCGGCTACGCGGGCGCGATCTGGCTGGCCGAAGAGATGGCGAACACGCTGTTCACCGATATGGAGTACAAAAAGAATAAGGAATGGATTCTGAATGTATGGTAAGACGCACTATTTGCCCTGGGCCTCTGAACAATCAATTATCGTGAAACTTGGTTGGAGTATTCTTAGATTATGCCAGTTCCTGATTATTTTCGGGTTCTGGCATGATCATTTGCATTTCGTTTGCGGAAATTAATTAGGAAGAGTATTGGTGATCATCGAAGAAGAAGGAACTAGGTAGAAAGTTGAGGTGGAAACCATGGATTGTTCGACTTCAATATCGGATACGAAAATGCAATTGTCTGCCGCAATGTTGGAAAGAACCCAAAAACATCCCTGTTACTCTTTTGATGCTCATCAAAAATTTGCGCGGATGCATTTGCCGGTTGCACCCTATTGTAATCTTAGTTGTAACTACTGTAATCGTAAATTTGATTGTGTCAATGAGAGTCGTCCCGGTGTAACCAGTGAAATCCTAACACCGCAAGCGGCTAAAAATAAGTTAGATAGGGTAAGTACTCAAATTGAGCAACTTAGTGTAGTCGGAATTGCAGGACCAGGAGATGCCTTGGCCGATTGGGAAAACACGCGAGAGACGATACAATTGATTCGAGCGGAAAATCCTCAAACTGTTTTTTGTCTTTCAACAAATGGTTTATTACTACCGGAGTATGCTCAGGAAATTGTGCAGCTCGGCGTCACCCATGTAACAGTGAACGTGAATTGTATAGATAGTGCTATCGGGGCAAAAATTTACAAACATCTTAATTTTAAAGGACAGTATTATAAAGGAGAGTCAGGAGTGAAAATTCTGATCGAAAATCAGTTGGCAGGTATTGCTCTCCTATTAAGTCTTGGTGTGGTTGTAAAAATTAATATTGTGATGTTACAAGGTATTAATGACCAACATATTCCGGATGTTGTGAAAAAAATGAAAGAGCTCGGCGTCTATATTACAAATATTATGCCGCTGATTCCAGCCCCCGGCAGTGTTTTCGAGAATTTTACCCAAACCACCATGAAAGATGTCAATGAGATGAGGGATTTATGTGAGCTTGATGTCAGGCAGATGCGTCACTGTAAGCAATGTCGTGCTGATGCCATCGGATTGCTAGGTGAAGATCGGTCTCACGAATTTTGTGTTAAAGTGCCCGATGTACAACTAAAATTTCTTGAACGTGACATTTTGTAAATGTAAAATGTTGTGATATGGTTATACAAGGTTCAAAGTTTGTGCGACAATAACTGAGGGAGCGGTCTGATGAATGACTACGAACTAGTGTGTTGGAGTTGGTCGCTGGTACTTGTGTACAAAGAAGGAGATAAATAATGAAGAGCAGTGTCTATTATTATTTTGCCTATGGTTTTAATATGAACTTGGCCCAAATGAAGCAAAGGTGTTTCGGTGCAAAGGTACTTGGGATTGCTCGTCTCCCCGGTTACAAGGTCGAATTTTACGGATATTCTGCCAATTGGGACGGAGCCTTAGAAACGGTCGTTTCTGATCCTCAATCAGAGGTTTGGGGGGTCTTATACGAATTGCAGGTTTTTGATTGGGAAGCGCTGGATGGGTATCAAGATGCTCGTTTTGATGGACTGGGACAGTATTTTCACTATCCGGTGGAGGTAATCGATACTGAGCAGAGAACCATCACGGCCATAATTTATAAGAAAAATATCCTAAATGAAGTGAAATCCCCTAGTACCGAATATCTGGATTTCATTGTGCAAGGTGCTAAAGAGCAAGGTCTACCCGAGGAGTATATAATGCTTTTGCAAAATAGGGAGACAAAGCCTGCTGCCTACGCTGTGCCAAAGCAAAAGTCAAAATCAAGTTATTTGAATATATCCTGTGACACTTGTGATCAGTAAAAATCAAATGTTTAAACGATCATGAAAGGAAAAAAAGAAATGAGACTTCACTATTTACAACATGTCCCCTTTGAAAATCCCGGCAGCATTCTGACCTGGGCCAGCAAAAATGGTTATGTTCTAACAAATACGCAATTATATAAAGATGATTCGCTCCCGAAACAACGGGATTTTGATTGGCTCGTGGTCATGGGTGGTCCGATGAACATCTATGACGAAGAAAATTATCCGTGGCTTGCCGCTGAAAAGGTGTTCATCAGGGACGCTATTGCCTCAGGTAAAGTAGTTATTGGTCTCTGTCTCGGAGGGCAATTGATTGCCGATGTGATCGGCGGTAAGGTGACTCAAAATCCATATCAGGAAATTGGCTGGTTTCCGGTTCGCTTGAGTGAGGAAGCCAGGTCATCCCCTTTGTTTTCTTTTTTCCCCGAACAGCCCATCGTGTTTCAGTGGCATGGGGATACCTTCAGTGTTCTGCCGGAAGACGCAAAATGCATCGCGGAAAACATGGCCTGTCAACATCAGGCCTTCATTTATAGGAAAAGGGTCTTTGGGTTTCAGTATCATATGGAAAACACGTTGTCGATTATCAAGGGTCTAGTGGAAAACTGTGGGGGAGAAATGGTTCCTGATGTTTATGTGCAGACGCAGGAAGAACTGCTTGCTCACCTTGAATATATTGAACAAAACAATCAGTGGATGGATAGGTTTCTTACGCAACTGGAAAAGATGGACAGAGAGGGTGATCTTTGATGAATCAGGTTAGTTATACGCAGAGAAATTGCACAGATCAGCAGAAAATCGAAACGTTCCTTGTGCAGGAAAGAACCGGTGTGCTGGGCATGGTAAGTGATACTTTCCCGTATGCCGTTCCGGTGAATTATGTATGGCACAATGGTTCTGTTTATTTCCATGGCATGGGTTCTGGTAAAAAAGAAACGATCCTTTCTCAAAATCCACTCGTTTGTTTCACGATACATAAAGAACAGGGTACTGTGACCGATCCGGTGCCTTGCCACGCGGATACGGCCTACCTGAGCGTCATGATTTTTGGAAAGGCTGAAAAGGTGACTGATCCGGAAGAGACCGCCATGGCTCTTCAGAAAGCGCTGGACAAATTTATGCCAAATTATTATAGTCACCCTTTGACCAGCACTTTAATTGAGAAGTATCGCTCTTCGATGGATGGGAATGCCGTTTCGGTTTATCGGATAACGCCGCAGGAAATGACAGCCAAGGAAAACTCTGTGGAATCCGGCCAACTATTCACCAGCTAGGTGATTAGCTAATTACCTCAGATTAACTATCTTTCCATGTTTTACTCTATTTATAATTGATATAATATTAAAAACATGATGATATTTGTGTCAAGAGACATAAATGGAGGTGAAAAACATGCAATTATCGGCGAGAAATCAGCTCAAAGGGAAAATTAAAGAGCTAAAAAAAGGTCCGGTATCGACTGAAGTAACCATCGACATTGGTGCTCAATCTATGGTAGTCGCTTCAATAACCACTGGGTCAGCGGATTCAATGGATCTTAAAGTTGGAGATGATGTCAGCGCACTCGTAAAAGCAAGTTCAGTTATGATTATGAAATAGTGAATTTGAACAAATAGAATATTAATTAGAATGATATTAGTTAGCGATAACTCCTACCTGATTTTTTTAAAAAATGAAAAACGTCCTTTGTGGCGTTTTTTATTTTTTAAGCTTTATCTTAAAAATGAGCCTTGAAAATAGAGTGATAACAATATAAAATTATCTGATAATACATAAGCATAGCCTTTAAATTATAAGGGGCGAGATTGTCTATTTCAGCCTTGTGCCACTAGCTCAGCTGTTGTAGAGTAGACTTTTGTTGACGAGCGTATCTTGCTAAAAGGGAAATTGTGTATTATATTTATATAATATCCGTAAAAAAGGAGTGACAATGAGATGGTAAAAATTACTGAACTTGCTGCCCAAAAAATTAAAGAAGTATTAAAAGAGCAAAATAAAGAGAATGCACTGCTTCGTCTCTATCTGGCAGGTACAGGTTGTAGTGGGCCTAGCTTCGGCATGGCTCTGGAGGAGTCAAAAACCGAGGATGATATTCTCGATGAGGAACACGGTGTTTCGGTAGTCATAGATATAAAACTGTCAACTTATTTAGAAGGAGCCACAGTTGACTATGTTGAAACAAACCTTGGTGGGGGTTTTGAAATACACAGAGCAAATGCTGATAAAGGCGGTAGTTGCGGCGATGGTTGCTGCGGAAGTTGTGGAAGTTGCTAATTTAGTGAAGGAAAGAGAGCTCAACTTTGGGTTCTCTTTTTTGGGGCGAGTAATTGGAATTTCTATTAATTAATGATAAAATGAAACAGGGAGGTGGTATAAAGATGACCGAGGAAAGTAAAATGTGGCAATGTCAAACGCCAAATTGTGGCTATATTTATAACTCAGAAAAAGGCTGTAAAAAAAGTAAAGTACCCAAGGATGTTCCTTTTGAAGATTTGCCGGATACATGGAGATGCCCATTATGTGGAGCCAGTAAAGAAATGTTTAAACCTGTGTAAGAAAGGTTTACGTGATAATTCGGTAGTAGTAGGTACTCGTTTTTAAAACGGGTACTTTTTTTATTAAATGTCGGAACGTTCAGGTTCCTTGGTCTAGCTCACAATTGCCTGCCATACTTCGATAATAACTGCCCTGAGTACACTTCTTTTAACGTTCCATCATCTAAGGCTATTTTGCCATTCACAATCGTATACCTAACCCCACTGGCCACAGTCGAGGGGTTTTTATAATCGATTTCTTCGACTGAGGGATAGGAATAATGATCCATATCAAGGATGGTTATATCGGCTGCGTTCCCTTGGGCAAGCAGACCTCTATCACTCAATCTGAACTGCTTTGCTGGGAGGGAAGTGATTCTTCTAATAATCTCTTCTAAGCTCACACCTTTTTGACGGCATAAGTCAAAAAATATTGGAAAGGCACCTTTTCTAAACAACTCATACCAGTCATGAGAATCATCTATCTCCCCAAATACCTTATCTGATCCGACCATGACCAGTGGGTGGTGGGCAATATTTTCTGCATAGGGAGTTCCGGGGAAATCTCGTCGGATGAGTCCTCCTTGACAGAAGGTCAGCTTAGGATTGTCACTTTCTAAGAAATAGAGGAATAATTCATCAACATCTATTTTGCTTTCTTGAGCAATTTCTTTTAAGGTTCGATTCTCCATTTGAGGATCATCCGTGTTGATAACCAGAAGGTGATCCTTGAATCTAACCTTCTTGATGATTTTCCGTCTTCCCTCAGGGGTCTTAAAGGACTCTGGAGTTAATCCGATAAACTGAAGCAGTCTATCCCTTTTCTTAAAGTGACCGCTGGTCTTGGGGATCGTATCGACTGCAATTTCCAATCCCCTTCCTCGAGCAGCCAGTATCTCATCAAAAGCTTCAGGAATAGTCGGCGTCAGATGGGAAACCTGAACTCTTATGCCTGAAGCCTCACCAATTCTTATGGCTTCGTTAACGGCTTCAAGGATACCAAGATGAGTTCGGAGATGGGAGGTATAGATGCCATCATATTTTTTAGCGAGCATACATAATTGGATTAATTCAGAGGTATCGGCATATTTGCTAGGGGCATAGGCTAAGCCTGTGGAGATCCCCAAGGCTCCCTGTTCCATACCTTCTTCAATCAGATAGCTTATTTTCTGCTCCTCTTCAAAGGTCGGTTTTCTGTTTTTGGCGTCTCCCATAAGACTCCATCTTAACGTGCCATGCCCTAGGAGAAATCCCATGTTTACGTTGCTCCCTTTGTCCTTGACAACATCAATATAACCCGAGAAATTAGTCCAAGCAGGCACGATTCGTTTATTTCGTTCCATTGTCTCAACGGATATTAGCCCCTTTTGAGCCATATAAGCATAGATATTATCAGAAGAAAAGGGAGTGATGGAGTGTCCACAGTTCCCATTAACCGTGGTAGTAACCCCCTGGCGTAAAAATTCTTCAAACTTACCACTTGTTAAAACGGCAAGTTCAGCATGGACATGAGGGTCAATAAAACCCGGACTCACAATTAATCCAGAAGCATCGATTATTCTCACTGCTTCGCATTCGATTTTGGTGGCAATTGCCATAATCTTTCCTTCGTCCACAGCTAAATCGCCGTAGAATCCAGGGTTCCCTGTACCATCGATGATAAAACCATTTTTGATCAAAAGATCAACATACATAAATTTTCCCCGCCTTTATAAGATCTCGGCCTACATTAATACATTCGTCTCAATTAATAAATGGAATATAAAAAAAATTATAATATAGTTACTTAATTAATTTAATTTAATAGATTATAATAGGATAGGAAAGATCAAATAAGCTTAGATTAAATTTATTGAGAGAATTATATAGAGGAGAGAATTGCCATGACTGAATTGCGTTATAATCCGTTGTTAGGAGATTGGACGATGGTGGCTACCCACAGGCAAAATCGACCTGATATGCCAAAGTCGGGATGCCCTTTTTGTCCGGGGTCGGGTAAAGTTCCTGAACATTATGATGTTCTTAAATACGATAACGATTTTCCTGCCCTAATGGAGGATCCACCTGAGGCGGATCCTGTAGGGTCTTCCTTATATAAAACCGCGAAAGCGTATGGAAAATGTGAGGTAATCCTCTATTCGCCTAATCATACCACGACACTTCCAGAACTTTCGGTGGAGCACCTGGAGAAATTAATTAATTTGTGGACGGAACGATTTGTGGCCCTGAGTCAGGAGCCAAACCACGAATATATTATGATTTTCGAGAATCGGGGGGAAGAGTGTGGCGTAACGATGCCTCATCCTCATGGTCAGATCTATGCTTATTCTTGGATTCCTTTGAAAATCCGCACCGAACTTGAGAATTGTCAAGCACATTATACCTCACATGGATCGTGTTTAATATGTGATATGAATCAAGCAGAGCTGGATTTTCAGAAGCGTCTAATTCATGAAAATGAGCATTTTTTGGCGTATATA
Organism: Desulfosporosinus sp.; assembly: GCA_031292075.1. Taxonomy (GTDB): domain Bacteria; phylum Bacillota; class Desulfitobacteriia; order Desulfitobacteriales; family Desulfitobacteriaceae; genus Desulfosporosinus. The sequence continues at coordinate 18,870 of JARLHW010000172.1, read as the reverse complement.
CCGTTCTTTACGGATTACCCGTACGGATTATTTATCGTTAGTAAAAACCACAAGTCGGCTTTAAGTGATTTCACTCAGGAGGAAAAACGAAGTTTGGCTCTCATGTTAAAATGTATAACAGGCGCTATGGATACTTTATTCAATAGGTTGTTTCCCTATATGATGGTCATCCATCAACGCCCAGTTCATGGGCAGGCTGCGAAAGATTATTATCACTTTCATATTGAATTTTATACACCTTTGCGAGAGGCAGGAAAACTGAAATACTATGCTTCCTCTGAAATGGGTGCTTGGGCGCCTGCTAACCCGCAAGCGGTGGAAGAAACCTCCGCATATTTGCGTAAAGCCTTGCAGGATTATCTCGACAAAGAAGGGCGGCTCAACGAATGCCTGGACTGAACACACTGAGACAGACCTTCGCCAAAGTCTTTGGCTATGGAGATAAGGGAGAGGAACTGCGAATTTTCTTTGCCCCAGGTCGAGTCAATTTAATTGGAGAGCATACGGATTTTACGGGAGGATACGTGTTGCCTGCGGCGTTAACGTATGGAACCTGGGCGGTTGTTCACCCGCGCCAGGATCGCAAGTTTTGTCTTGCTTCGACAAGTTTTGCCGGGACGGTAGAGATTGATGCGGATAAAGTTGTCTACCAGCAGACTGACGGCTGGGCAAATTATCCCAAAGGCGTCTTCAATGAATTTATGCGCTTGGGTTGGCGCCTAGCAGGTTGCGATATCCTGTTTGATGGGAATATCCCCAAAGGGGCGGGGTTGTCCTCTTCCGCTTCGATAGAAATGGTAACGGCAACAGCGCTTAATCAGGTCGAATCGCTCGGTTACTCTTTAGTTGATCTGACGCAACTGGCTCAACGTGCCGAAAATCAATTTGTTGGGGTTAATTGTGGGATTATGGATCAGTTTGCCTCAGGGCTGGGGCGAGCGGGACACGCTGTGCTCTTGAAATGTGACACCTTGGCTTATCGCTATGTCCCGCTGGCTTTGGGAGACTATCAATTCGTCATCACTAACTCAAATAAACAGCGAAGCTTGACAGAATCAAAGTATAATCAAAGAAGGCAAGAGTGCGAGGAAGGGGTCAATATTGTTCGAAAACACCTGCCTGGAGTGGTTAGTTTGGGTAATGTCTCGCTTGATCAATGGCAAGAGGTCCAGAAGTATGTAACGCCGCCGGAAGTTTCTAAACGTTTAGACCATGTGATCCATGAAAACGACCGTACTCTAGCTTCAACCATCGCTTTAGAAGCCGGGAATATCCATGATTTTGGTCAGTATATGATCCAATCTCACGAGTCTCTAAGGGATCTTTTCGAAGTGACAGGTCTGGAACTAGACACACTTTTTGAAGAGGCACGTCAGGTCGAGGGATGTCTGGGTACGAGAATGACTGGAGCTGGTTTTGGTGGGTGTACCGTGAGTTTGGTGCATAGAGAGGCTGTCAGCGCTTTTGAAACTCAGGTAACCTTGGGATATAGGAGCAAGACTGGGCTGACCCCGACATTTTATCTGTGTGATAGTGGGGATGGAGCTCGTGAACTTAAGGGGATGTAAAAGAGGGGTTTGCAAAATGACGAAGGTTGAAGAAAAGATAGCGAAGATTAGGAATCTTATGTTAGAGAGGGCTTTGGGCGGGGTGCTCCTACGAACACGGCGAAGTTTTTCCTGGTTGACGAATGGAAAGGTGAACTATATCGTCACGAATACAGAGCTAGGAGTCGCAGATCTGTTGATCTTGAAAGATCAAGTTTATTGTGTTACAACGAGGATGGAGTTTGCTCGGATACAAGAGGAAGAATTGACGGATCTGGAGTGTGAGTGGGTAACTCCGGAGTGGTACGAGGGCCACGATGGAGTGATTAGCTCGTTATGTCAAGGGAAAACAATCGGGATGGATGTCTGTCCCCAAACAATTCCGAATACGGTAGGAATTGATTTGAGCAAAGAATTAGCGAAGCTAACTTACGTGTTGAATGAGAGCGAAATTGAACGTTACCGTTGGCTATCCCTAAGAGTTGCACAGGCTTTGGAGTCGACCTGTCGTAGCATCAAACCGGGCATGACCGAATTTGAGATTCAAGCGCTTCTAGTTGCGAAGGTCACAGGTTTAGGTATTCAGGCTCAAGTGCTTTTAGTGGCTACGGATCGCCGAATTTATCAGTATCGCCACCCCATTCCTACAGAGAAGAAGTTGGAGCGCTACGCGATGTTAGTTTTATGTGGAGAGAAATGGGGTTTAGTAGCAAATGCTACTCGTTTTGTGCATTTTGGGGCGTTGCCAGAAGAACTTCGGGAAAGCAAACGCAAATTGGCAGAGATCGATTTAGCTTTTAATCTAGCTACTCGCCCTGGAGTGCCCATTAAGGAGGTTTTTCGGCAGGGGATAGAGTCTTATCGTCTATGGGGCTATGCAGAGGATTGGAGGTATCTTCATCAGGGCGGACCGACTGGGTATGCTTCACGAGAGTTTTTAGCGAACTTGGGCAGTGCAGGTGACGTGCAGTGCCATCAGGCTTTTGCCTGGAACCCATCCCTCAAAGGATTAAAATCCGAGGACACCCTTTTGGTCACGGAAAAAGGTCCGGAATTTCTTACTCATACTGGGGAATGGGAGTACATTCAGATCGAAAAAAAGGGGGATATTTATTTCCGACCAGATATCCTCATACGATAATTAGAACCTTGATTCCCGTGAAAAATTATACCTGCATTAATAAACCCAGATTTTACAGGCATTTTGGTGTTTTTGTAGGTATAAAAATTATACCTACAAATTGAATTGCGAATCATTATTTTTGTGACTATTCGGGTACTCAGTTAAGCAACCACAGATTACACAGATTACACAGATTTAAAAAATACATTTTCAGCTCTAAAATATCAATCGTTGTAACGCAATTGATATTCGACATTTTTCTATACTTAATTCTTCTTAATCTGTGATATCTGTGTTAATCTGTGGTTTCTCTTATCGTTCTTTTCATGTGTAATCTGTGGTTCTCCGTTCAGAATTCCCCAAGGCGTATTTACAGTGTTTTTCCTTGTAGGTATAAAAAAATGCGGGATTTTAGGTTAGAAAATCTTTACTTGGGAATAAAAGGGGGTGAAACGGTGAGTGAATTGATTCCTGTAGGAAGCTTTCAGGGGATGAAATCTCTGAATAAATCCACGATTCTCAATGTCATAAGACAGTATGGGCCGATCTCGCGGGCGGAAATTGCCAAGTTGACAAAGTTAACTCCCCCCACGGTGACGAATCTTGTGGGCGAATTGATTGAGTCTCAGCTGGTAGTAGAAAGCACTTTAGGGGAATCGACGGGCGGGAGAAAACCAATCTTACTGCTCATCAACTCGTCAGCATTCTACGTTATTGGAGTGAATGCCGGCGCAAAAAAGGTCAAGGCCGTAACAGCGAACCTCGATGGTAAAGTTGTGAGTCAAGTAGAAATGAAGTATGCGGATAATCAGACGAGCGAGCAATTTTTGTTGACCTTGGAAACAGCCGTGGAGAAGGTCATGCAAAGTACCCATCCTAACCAAGAGCCATTTTTAGGAATTGGCGTAGGTATGCACGGTCTCGTTGATCCTGAGCAAGGGCTCTCTTTGTTCGCCCCTCATCTTAATTTGCGCCATGTACCCATCAAATGGGCTCTGGAAAAAAGGTTTAGGTTGCCCGTCGAAGTAGAAAATGATGTGCGTGCCCAAGCCATAGCTGAGAGTTGGTTTGGCAAAGGTGCTGGAATTCCTAATTTCATCTGCGTCCATGTCGGTACAGGAGTCGGAGCGGGTATTATTATTGATAATAAGTTATATAGAGGATCATCATATACAGCTGGTGAAATTGGGCATACAACGATTGACAGTAATGGACCAAAGTGTAGTTGTGGAAATTACGGTTGCCTTGAAACGATGGTTGGAGGGGCAGCGCTTGCTCGCAGAGCTCAACAGGCCATTCGTTATGGGAAAGAGTCTATAATAGAAGAGTGGGTAGCAGGAGATCTGGATAATATAAACGGAGAAATGCTCTGTCGAGCTGCTCAGCGTGACGACCAAGTAGCTATCGAGGTTTTAGAAGACACTGGGCGTTATCTTGGGATTGGACTGGCTAATCTCATCAACACCTTAAATCCCACCCTTATTATTTTAAGTGGCGGAGTTTCGAGGGCTGAACAGTTTATTTTGCAACCGCTGCTTAAAACGCTCGAAAGGCGGGCGTTAACTAAGCCTGCCAAAGCGGTCACGATTGCTATATCAGAATTGGGTGAGAATGCGATTGCCATTGGAGCATTTACCTTACTATTGAATAAGCTGTATACTCCGGAAGGGTTGGGGGATGTCGTCTCAGTAAGGTGAAAGAGGCGGAACAAATCTTGAGACTTGATCAAGGTGGTGCGCTGGGATTCGAGAACGACAAGGGGCTGTAACAAACTAGAAAAAGTTTTGTTACAGCCCCTTTATGCTTTAGCTTAACGAGTTTATTTCTTTGTGAGATATTTTCTAATGTCAAAAGCTACGGCTGCAATAATAATTAAGCCTTTGATAATTAGTTGCCAGTAGGGGCTTACGCCAATATACGTGAGCCCATAGTTGATAACTCCGAAGATCAGCACCCCGACGAGAACACCGGGCACAGTACCGATTCCGCCGGCCGTGGATACTCCACCCACGACACAGGCAGCAATGGCATCCAATTCATACATATTCCCGTAGTTACTCGTGGCTCCACCCGTTCTGGCAGCCTCCATCACTCCGGCAAGACCGTAAAGAGCTCCGGCAATAGCATACACGTAAAGTAGAACACGCTTGACATTAATTCCGGAAACAATAGCCGCTTGGACGTTACCTCCAATGGCATACATACTCTTGCCAAGGCGGGTTTTGTTAAAGATGACCCAGACAATGACTGCGACTAAGAGAGCAATAATGACGATATAAGGGATGGAATAAACGCCGTTTCCGATAAAACCGCTGCCTAAGTCTGTTGTGAAATCTGGTCGAAGTCCACCGATTGGCTGAGATTGATTAGGCTTCATATCGAAGTAAAGTGAGTTAAGACCTAAAACGGCGACCATCGAACCTAAAGTTGCAATAAAGGGAGGAACGCTTAGTCTAGAAACGATAAGCCCGTTAATTGCTCCAACAAGTAGCCCCATAAAGATGGCAATCAAAACCGGTACCCACAAGGGAAGATTCGGAAGACCAGGGTAAAAACGATGAGAATACTCTTGAATCTGAAGCATCGATGCCGAAATTACTGCCGCAAATCCTACCATGCGACCTGCCGAAAGGTCGACACCGCCTGTGATCAAAACGAAAGCCGCCCCTAAAGCGATAATGGCTCGAGTCGCAGATTGTAATAAAATATCGTGTATACTATTAACGGACAAGAAAGTCGGATCAACAGCTGTGATTCCTAAAATTAGAATGAGCAGTACGAAGTAGATCGCGTATTGAAAAAAGAAACTACCAACTTTATTGACACTAATAAGATTACTATTTTTCATTATTTAAGAGACCTCCAGTCAAGCCATAAACTTTGTAGCGAGGTGCATAATGTCTTCTTCAGTTCTATGGGTTCCTTCCAGAATACCAGACAGACGGCCTTCACACATGACCATGATCCGGTCGGACATACCGATAAGTTCAGGCATTTCTGAGGAGATCATGATAATACTTTTTCCTTGTTGAACCAGATCGGCGATGATGGAATAAATTTCAAATTTCGCGCCTACGTCGATTCCTCGCGTTGGTTCATCCAGCATTAGGATTTCTGGTTCAGTAAGGAGCCACCGAGCTATCAACACTTTTTGCTGATTTCCACCAGAGAGGTTTTTGATTTGAGTTTTGGAGGAAGGGGTTTTAATATGCATCTGTTCAATACGTTGCTCAACGTCCTGTCGCATTGTTTTCTGGTTCAGAAGAAAATAAGGACTAATATAACGGTTCATATTAGCCATGACCGTGTTTTCTATTATCGGGAGAACCGGGAAAATCCCTGTGGCCCTTCGTTCTTCTGTGAGCAAGGCGATTTTGTGTTTTTTAGCATCCATGGGGGATTTGATTTTCACTTGTTTGCCATTAATGAAGATCTTGCCGGAGGACACAGTTCTCATGCCAAAGAGGGCTTCAATAAGTTCCGTGCGTTGGGCGCCCACAAGTCCTCCAATACCTAAAATCTCTCCTCGACGTAGATCGAAAGAGACTTCTTTAAAGGCTTTGGAAAAGGGGGAAGTTAACCCCTCCACTCTGAGGACGGTTTCTCCAGGGGTGTTATGGCGCTCAGGAAACCGTTGGGTGAGGTCACGCCCTACCATCTTAGAAATGATTAAGTCGGTGGTAAGGTCAGTAGCTAGCCACGAGCCGATGCGTTTACCATCGCGCATGATAGTTACTTCATCAGAGATTTCTAGGATTTCCTCAATTTTATGAGAGATGTAAATAATCGAAACTCCTCGGCTTTTTAAAGAACGAATAATCTTAAAGAGTTGTTCCACTTCATTTCCCGTTAAGGAGGAGGTGGGTTCATCCATCACGATCACTTTTGATTGGTAAGACACTGCTTTGGCTATCTCAATCGACTGTATTTTGGAAACTGATAAGGATCCGACCAAGACACGGGGATCGAGATCCATGCCTAGGTCTTTAAATAAAGCCATTGAATCTTGATACATACGTTTGTCATCAATCAATTTGATGGGTCCAAAACTTTTGAGAGGAAAACGACCAAGCCAGAGGTTTTCCATAACATTACGACGCGGCACAGAATGCAGTTCCTGGTGAATCATGGAAATGCCCCGATCAAGCGCATCTTTGGAATTGTTGATTTCTATTTTATGACCGTTTAAGAGGATCTCACCAGCGTTAGGTTTATAGATTCCAAAAAGACATTTCATAAGAGTTGATTTTCCGGCACCGTTTTCCCCCATAAGGGAGTGCACTGTACCAGGACGAACCTGCAAGGTGACCTTGTCAAGTGCCTTTACGCCAGGAAAATCCTTAGAAATATTGGTCATTTCCAGTAAGAATTCATTTTCAGGCATTTTGACGCCTCCTGTGATCAGTGCTTCCGCAATTATTGTATATAGGATTAAAAGTAACAAATTCAAAAGCAAGGGGAAACGTAACGAAAACATTGCCCCTTGCTTCATTCACTATAGTAATTAGAGTCAATAGGTATTCGAAAGGAGACGGTTATTGGGCGTCTGACATATTAGCCTTAGTGATTTTCTTATATGGAACCCAAACATATTGACCGTCAGAGATATCGTATCCGGAATTATCTTTGTTAGGAGTTAGGCCCTTGGATAAGGCAACTGCTAAATTTAAAGTGGCAGTTCCTTGATTCTTGGCGTCATTTAATACGGTTCCTAAGAGCGTGCCATCTTTCAGAGCTTGGAGACCAGGAGCCGTTGCATCCACTCCAACAACAGGCATGTATTTACCATTGGCAAAGTATCCTTTGGCTTTCAGAGCCTCGATAGCACCTAAGGCCATATCATCATTGTTAGCGAGTACAGCTTCAATCTTATTCCCTTGTGCTCCTAAGAAAGCAGCCATTTTGTCTTGAGCCTTGGAACGATCCCACATTGCGGTATCTTGAGCAAGAATGTTAACTTTAATTCCCGCATCTTGAATGGCCTGAACGGAATACTTTGTACGCGCTATAGCATCAGGATGTCCAGGTTCCCCCTGCAGAATAACCACATCCATAATTCCATCCTTGTTCGTGTCCATTTCAGGATGAGCTTTCCAATAATCTACTAAGATTTGCCCTTGCATAATGCCGGATTCTTCGGCTTTAGCTCCTACATAATAGACTTTGTCCCATTTCTTCATATCACTGGCTAATGGCTGGCGGTTAAAAAAGACAACGGGTGTATTAGCCGCTTTGGCTTTGTCAATAATCACTCCGGCAGCAGTGAGGTCCACAGGGTTGATGGCCAGAGCGTTGACCTTTTTATTTAGGAAGAGGTCGACCTTATCATTTTGGGTAGGCTGTGAGTTTTGGCTATCAACAATGTCGACGGTTGCTTTGCCCTGGGCAGCAGTGGAGATGGCGTTACGGACACCTGTCATAAATGTGTCATCAAATTTGTAGATGGCAACACCGATGGTAGGCTGTTTCTCTGCGGAGCCAGTTGAACTTGCACTAGGGGCCGGAGTTGTGCTAGCGCCGCATCCTGTTAAGAACAGCATTACTCCGACGATCGCGGCTGAAAAAATTTTTTTCATAGATGGTCCTCCTTCTTTTTCATAGATTTCTCTCTGACGGTAACTTAATAAATTTAATTTCGTAAGTACATTATAGTGTTCAATATTCTGAATAGTCAAGGACTTTATTTCGTGATAAAAGGTGAAATCTAGTTGTGAAGAGGATGCTAGCTATTGACAAAAGAACCGAATATGCTGTTCGAATTCTTTAATGCAACGCCTCCATCCATCACAATAGGCTCAGGCTTTAACAGATAGCACATTTGAGAGAAGAATTCAGTGACTATTGTACTGTGGCAAACTAACCACGAAGGTTGTCCCTGCTCCTAGGGAACTGGAGACCTTAACAGAACCATGGTGGCTTTTGATAATCCAATCGGCAATGGCAAGACCCAACCCCGTGCCCTCTTTTTGTTGAGAACGGGCTTTATCAACTCGGTAGAAGCGTTCAAATATTTTATCCAAATGTTTTGGTTCGATGCCTTCTCCGTTATCAGACACTGTGATTTCCGCGCTTGCACCCCGGTTTTGTAAGGATAGAGTGATTTGACCCCCTGAAGGCGTATATTTAAGGGCATTATCCAAGAGGATAACGGCGAGCTGCTTAATTCTTAATTCATCTCCAAAGTATGTTATTTCTGAATCCAGGGTAGATTCAAGTCGGATTTCAGTGGTCTCCGCCAGGGGTTTGAAGGATTCAATAACCTCGCGGAGTGCTGTATGGAGGGGAAAAGGTTTGAGCTCTAATGCTTGTTGTTGGGAGTCTGCTCTGGCAAGAAACAGGAGATCGTCCACTAACTTGGACATACGTTTCATCTCCAGTAAGCTATAGTCTAACCATTTGGCTTGACTGGCCACGGTTTCTTCAGGGTTTCCTTGCACAAGTTCCAAGTTGACCTGAATGACGGTCAGCGGCGTTCGGAGTTCGTGAGAAGCATCAGCCACAAAGTCCTGCTGTCGTTGCCAGGAGGTTTTGATGGGAATCATAGCTCGGTCAGCCATAAATCGACTGCCGTAATAGGTGAGGATTAAACTAACGAGGCCTCCGATTGAAAGCGTGAGCAAAAGTTCACGAAGAATATCCCTATCTCGTTCAAGGTCGAAAAACGCAACAAGAAATCCCGGGGTCTGTTTGAGGGGTACTTTCAGATAAGTGTAGGTTTCGTCGTGGAGCTCCACCTCACCTTTGAGATTCGGACCGTTGATTGTTTGGTAGACCAAGGGGGCCAACTGGTCTAAAGGGAGTGGTAAGCCTGTGGAAGCCTCTGAGATCTTACCGGAGGCATCAGTTTTTACATAAAAATATTTAGCGAGGTGTCGGTCATGTTCCCGTTTATCACTGACAATACCGGAGCCGGCATCACCCGCAATGATTTGCATTAATTGCTGAGATTGGTTGAAGATCTGTGTCTGCATGACAAAGAAAGTACTGATGATAAAGAGTAGTAATAGAAAGGACATGACCACAACATTAATCATAGTCAACTTAAACCGCAATTTACGGAACATTCAGTTCCTCCTTCAGGCAATAGCCGATTCCACGCACAGTTTCGATCTTAACTTTAGGGGAATTAAGCTTTTTTCGCAGATAGTGTACGTAAATTTCCACATTATTAGCTTCAACTTCCGAATCGAGTCCCCAGACTCTGTCCAAGATCTGTTCTTTAGTAATCACCTGTCCGGGATTGCGCATAAAAAGCTCCAAGAGTAGCGATTCCTTCAAAGTCAGTTTAATGGTTTCATTTCCTATTGATAACTCACAGTGGAGGGGCTTAAGAATGAGTCCCGCAATCTTAAGTTGTTCGTCTTGAATTTGGCTGCTGGACCTTCTCCCTAAGGCTCTAAGACGAGCCAGAAGTTCTTCGGTAGAGAAGGGTTTTACGAGATAATCATCAGCCCCAGCATCTAAACCCTCAATCCTATCCTGAATGGAATCGCGGGCAGTTAAAAGAAGGACAGGAATACTAATTCCCTGGCTGCGAAGTTCTATTAAGAGGGAAACCCCTTCTTTGCGGGGCAGCATCCGGTCAAGGATAATCAAATCGTAGACCCCGGCTTCGGCCATGGCTTGTCCGGCTTCGCCATCATAGGCGGTATCAACTCCGTACTTGTTCTTTTTTAGGATGTAGGTCAAAGCCTCTGAGAGTCTCGGCTCATCTTCGATTAATAGTATCCGCATCAAAACACCACCTTGTCCATAGTTTAATGGAGTTTCCTTAATATTTCATTAGTTTTCTTAAGCAAATTTAAAGGTGCAATTACATACTTAAATCCTGGGCTTTTTGGTATAGTTATTCTAATTTGTATTTAATGTATGGCAGCTTTTACGCAATAGTGGGTCAATATACCTATCGAGGATAGTAGCGGTAAGAGCGTTTGCAGTCATGACGGTGTCGGTACCACAGGCATAAGTGATGACAAGTATTTACCGAGACTTGTCTTTATATGAAAGAAAGTTTAAGATTGGATACCTGAGGATACTCTTTTACTTTACTGCCAGAAAGTATAATTCTCTGGTGCATAAGTGCAACTAGGCTGCCGCCTTCGCCAGAGGCTTGGCACCAGCCAAGTTTTCTTTATCCTCCGTAGTTTAGTTGTGAAAAATGTAGGAGAGATGAGGGTTCAACAAGAAGTGAATAAGCTGGCATGAATTAGTGATTAAAAGTAAAAGCGGGAATTTTCAGAAATGACATAAATGTAGCAAAACGAGCAGAAATGTAGCAGTTTAGTACAACAAAAAGGTGTTATGATGAAAATAATATTGATTATTGGGGAGGGAGACTATGACTAAGCTTGAAGTAATTAATCTAGTAAAGGTCTATGGCTCTCAAACGCGAAAGGCCCTAGAAATGTTGCAAAAAGGTTCAAGTAAGGAGGAGATTCTTGCTGAGACAGGTCAAACGGTTGCCGTCAATAACGTGAGTTTTGCGGTGCAGACCGGAGAGACATTTGTGATTATGGGTTTATCCGGATGTGGAAAATCAACTATTTTACGTTGTCTTAATCGGCTAATTAGTCCTACATCAGGGAATATAATACTAGATGGGCAGGATATCACGTTATTTAAGCCACGTGAATTACGTCAAATCAGGCAAACTAAAATGGCGATGGTTTTCCAGCAATTTGCGTTATTACCTCATCGTACGGTCTTGCAGAATGTTGTTTATGGTTTAGAAGTTCAAAGAGTAGCCAAAGACGAGCGAGAAACTCGAGCTAAGAAAACGTTAGCCTTAGTAGGGTTAGCTGGTAGGGAGAGTTTTTATCCTGATGAATTAAGTGGAGGAATGAAACAAAGGGTAGGGTTAGCACGCGCATTGGTTAATGATCCGGATGTTTTGCTTATGGATGAGGCTTTCAGTGCGCTGGATCCTTTAATTCGCGAAGAAATGCAAAATGAACTTTTGCTTTTGCAAAAACAGATGAATAAAACGATTGTATTCATCACTCACGATTTATCTGAAGCACTTAAGTTGGGTGATCGTATAGCATTTGTACGAGATGGCTCCCTGGTACAAGTTGGTACACCTGAAGAAATTACAGGTCAGCCGGTTGATGATTATGTGGCAAAGTTTGTTAACATAATTAAGCAGACAAAGGGGGCGCGGTAAAGATGTACCGGATACCTTTGGGTCAATTTATTAGTAACGGAGTAGATTGGTTACTTAAACGTTATGGACACTTTTTTGACGCCTTCTCAGTGGGCGTTAACGCCTTTATACACGCTTTTAAAGATGGCTTGAATGTATTGCCTTGGTGGTTATTTATTCTGATTGTAGGCACATTGGCATGGCGTGTGAAGGGCTGGCGTTTAACGGTTGGTTCAACTTTAGGACTTTTATTGATTTACAACATGCAACTTTGGCCTGCCTTTATCGATACTTTAGTATTAGTATTAATCTCTGCTTTAGTCTCAATAATTATAGGGCTTCCGCTGGGTATTATAGCAGCTCGTAATCATAGGTTTCAACGGCTCATGTATCCGGTTCTAGACTTTATGCAGACTATGCCGTCTTTCGTGTATTTGATTCCGGCGTTAATGTTTTTTGGTTTAGGTACTGTTCCTGCTGTTTTGGCAACGGTCGTTTTCGCTATGCCGCCAGTCATTAGGTTAACTAATTTAGGAATAACGCAGGTACCGGTTGATTTGGTAGAAGTAGGAGAAGCCTTTGGTTCAACTCCCAGCCAGCTGCTATGGAAGATCCAGCTACCCTTGGCAATGCCTACAATTATGGCAGGTATCAATCAGACAATGATGTTATCGCTTTCAATGGTTGTTATAGCAGCGATGATCGGCTCAGGTGGTTTTGGGCAGGGTGTATTGGCGGGTATAGCTCAGATGGATATTGGTAAGGGCTTTGAAAATGGGTTGGCTGTAGTAATTTTGGCGATGATTTTAGACCGCTTAAGCCAGGGGTTTATTCCTGCCCGAAGAAAAGTGAGAAATCCTGATAAAAGAGGGGGTTAGCCTGTGTTCAAAATCGGAAAATGGCCAAAGATGAGCACCATTGTCTTAAGCATTTTGCTAATAGTTACTTTAGTGGTGGGGTGCGGAAATCAGCAAGGTGAACAAGGGGTTAAATCGACTGTGAAAATAGGTTATATCAATTGGCAAGAGGATATCGCAGTGACCTATCTTTGGCAGGAAATTTTAAAAGAAAAGGGATATCAGGTTGAATTGGTGAATGTAGACGTTGCGCCGCTCTTTGTTGGTTTGAATAAAGGTGATTTAGATATCTTTTTAGACAGTTGGTTGCCCAAAACACAGCAAGCCTATTGGGAAAAATACAAGGATAAACTTGATGACTATGGTTCTTGGTATCAGGGGGAAGCAAAAATAGGTTTAGTGGTGCCGAAATATGTAAGTATTAATTCTATAAATCAATTAAATGACCAAAAGAACAATTTCAACGGACAAATAATAGGCATTGATCCTGGGGCAGGAATTATGAAGACTACAGATAAAGCTATCAAAGATTATAGCTTGAACTACGAGATCGTACAAGGCAGTGAGGCCGCTATGTTAGCAACTTTAGACAAAGCTTATAAGGAAAACAAATGGGTCGTTATTACTGGGTGGAGTCCCCACTGGATGTTTAGTAAATATGAGCTTAAATACTTATCGGATCCTAATAAAGCGTTTGGAGAAGCTGAGGGACTGCATATTTTAGCGAATAAAGAATTCACTCAAAAGCAGCCAGCTATTGGGGCTATGTTGAAAAAGTTTAAGTTAAATGACCAACAAGTAGGAAGTCTGGAAAGCTTGATAAATCAAGGGCTATCACCTCAAGATGCTGCCAAGAAGTGGATACAGGATAATAAAACCTTAGTAAATAGTTGGCTCGCATAAGACAAAATATATAACGAAAAGACTCAGGATAATTTCCTGAGTCTTTCTATTGGACAGGATAATAAGAATAATCCGAATTTTATATTATGGCTTCAAATGTAGCAAAACGAGCATAGATGTAGTGATAATGCGCAATAAAAAAGGTGTTATGATGAATGCAAGTAATAAAGCGTTCCGAACAATATAAAATTTGGGGGAATTTATAGTGTTAAAGTATACTTCTGAACAACTTGTCTACGACATTAATGGAGTGAAGGTAGGTGGGCAGCCGGGACAATACCCTACAGTGCTTATCGGTAGCATCTTCTATCGGGGTCACAAAATAGTTGAAGATGGAATGAAAGGAATTTTTGATGAAGTCGCTGCGAAAGCTCTCTTAGATCAAGAAGCCGAGTTGAGTGCTGAAACGGGTAACCCATTTATTCTAGATGTTTTAGGTGAATCGGTAGAGGCTATAACTCGTTATGTAGAATTTGTTATGAAAAACTCTAAGGCGCCTTTTTTGTTGGACAGCATCAGTCCTGCTGTACGGATAGGCGCTTTGAAAGAACTTGGCAAGGATCCGGAAGTGCGCAAGAGACTAATTTATAACTCGATTGATGAGCATTATTCTGAGGAAGAGTTGGCCGCCATCAAAGAAAGCGGAATCAAAACAGCAGTCATTTTAGCGTTCAGTAACAAAGCTTTAAAGCCTAAAGCTAGAATTAAGCTTTTGACAGGGGATGGTGAGAAAGAGGGATTAATCGACGCTGCTAAAAGAGCGGGGATTGAGCAGTTCTTGATTGATCCAGGTGTGCTGGATGTACCAAGTGCTAGTTGGACAAGTGAGGCTATTAATGTAGTCAATCAAGAATTCGGTTATCCGGGAGGATGTGCTCCTTCTAACGCCGTTTATTTGTGGAAGAAAATGCGTTCCAAAGGAACTCCATTTTTCGAAGTGGCCGGAGCGGCTGTCTTTACCTATCCAGTAACTCAAGGGGCCAGTTTCATTCTCTACGGTCCTATGATAAATGCTCCTTGGGTTTATAGGGCAATTGCGACCACCGATGCCATGATGGCTTATAATAACAAGCTAAATGGTGTCAAGTTCGGATCGCCAGAGCATCCGTTACTAAAAATTTTCTAAAAGAGGTCGATTCAGAGGTTGTTTTAAAAGAAATTTAAACTGTTAAAGGGGTGTTAATGATGTTACCAAAGTATGATGTTTTAACTAAGGAACAGGTACAAATCATTCACGATGAATCTATAAAGATTCTGGAAGAGATTGGTATGGAGTTTGATTATGTACCGGCATTGGAGATCTTTAAGGCTCAAGGACAAAAAGTAGAGGGGCATAGAGTACATTTCACGAGAGAATTCATTGAGGGAAAAGTTAAGCTGGCACCTTCTCAATTTACCCTCCATGCCCGCAATCCGCAGCACAACTTGGTCTGCGGCGGTGAAAACATTATCTATATGCCTGGTTATGGGGCTCCCTTTATCCAATTAGCTGATGGATCGCGTCGTATAAGCACGATGGAGGACTATGATAATATCGTTAAATTAGCAGGGGCTAGTAAAAACCTGCATATGACAGGGGGAACGGTAGCTGAGCCCCAAGATATTCCGGATGAAATTCGGCACATGAAAATGATTTATAGCTCCATTAAAAACTCGGATAAGTGTTTTATGGGCAGTGCTGAAGGCCGGGAACGTGCAGAAGACTCTATTGAAATGGTGGCACTTCTTTTTGGTGGCAAAGAAGTCATTAAAGAAAAACCAGTACTCATTTCCTTAATCAACTCGTTGACTCCCTTGAAATATGACGAAAGAATGTTAGGAGCCTTGATGGCCTATGCTGAAGCAGGACAAGCTGTCGTTATCGCTTCTCTGGTTATGGCCGGTTCTACCGGACCAGCAGCTTTGGTTGGTACTTTAGCACTTCAAAACGCCGAAGTTTTAGCAGGAATAGCCCTAGCTCAAAGTATTAACCCTGGAACTCCAGTCGTGTACGGCTCCACCTCAGCTCTCAGTGATATGCGAAGTGGAAGCCTCTCAATCGGTAGTCCGGAGTGTGCATTGTTTATTTCGGCAAGTGCACAAATTGCCCGTTTCTATGGTGTTCCTAGTCGGTCCGGCGGTGGTTTAAACGATGCCAAGATCGTCGATGCTCAAGCGGGTTATGAATCGATGATGACTTTGATGGCGGCTAGCATAACGGGTATCAACTTTGTTCTGCATACAGCGGGGATTTTGCAATATTTTATGGCCATGTCTTATGAAAAGTTTATGATGGACGATGAAATGGCTGGTATGCTCTTGCATTATATGAAGGGGTTCAACTTTGATGAGGACGGATTAGCCTTTGATACCATTGCTAATGTAGGTCCGGGGGGCCACTTTCTTGCTCAGAAACATACACGGAAAAACCATAAGAAAGAGTTCCGTACACCCCAATTGAGTGACCGTTCTGCTTTTGATTCTTGGTCCAAGGAAAAACTGGATACAAACCAAAGAGCTCATAAACAATGGCAAGAGGTGTTGGCCAATTACGTCCCACCAGCTCTTGATGAAAGTATTGAGAAGAAACTCTTAGATTTCATCGCTCAGCGTTCTAAAAATTTATAAAAATAAATGTCATTAAAAATATCTTAAAATGGGAGGAAAAAATGAAATGAACGAACTATTTTTAGAATTAAAGCAAGCAATTATCGATGGTGATGAGGATATAGTAAGCGAACTTTCTCAAAAGGTAATTGATGAATCGATTAACCCTGTTGACGCCGTGCAACTTGGCCTCATCAAAGGAATTGAAGTTGTGGGTGAGTTATGGAAAGCCGGAGAAGTCTTCTTGCCCGATGTTATGATGTCCGCTGAGGCAATGAAAGCTGGGTTAAGTCTTCTTGAACCCGAAATTGCTAAATTGGGTATGAGCCAAGGGGAGGCTAAAGGTAAGCTTGTCTTAGGGACCGTGGAAGGTGATATCCATGACATCGGTAAGAATATTACAGGAGCAATGTTTACGGCAGCAGGCTATAAAGTTTTTGATATCGGCACAGATATTAAAGCGGAGGATTTTGTCCTAAAAGCTCAAGAAGTCGGAGCGGATATTATTGGCGCGAGTGCACTGTTGACCACAACTATGAGCGGGCAAAAGCAAATCATCGATTATTTAATAGAGCATAATCTGAGGGATCAGTTCTTAGTATTCGTTGGCGGTGGTCCCACCAGTCAGGCTTATGCTACGGAAATTGGAGCAGACGGATGGGCAGAATCTGCTGACGATGCGGTCGCACTTGCTGACAGTATGTTGGCTAAATAGGTCATTCACCTTGAAATTGACTTGAAGTAAAAATTAAATGAACTAAACTCATAGGGATTTAATATAGGATTTTATAATCCCTATGAGTCCTAAAGACCTGCGATAGAGATGTTCAGCGCGATTCTATAAACTGGCGCTTCTCCACGTGCCAGAATTAGAATAAATATTTTTTAAAAGAATTGAGGATAAGTAAGAAGGGAGTAATGCTATTCATGAAAAATAGTGAGAATTCAAAAAGTCGAACTGTCTCATACATTTCTTCAGTTATTATTTTTTTGTTTGTAATATTCGGAATGTTCTTACCTAAAGAAATGGGCAAAATTGCGAATAATGCGTTTGCATTTTTAACAACTGATTTCGGATGGCTATACTTGTTAGCGGTCGCTTTTTTTACAGTCTTTATTTATGCGATTGCGTTTAGCCGCTATGGCCAAATCAAGCTGGGAAAAGATGACGACCAGCCTGAGTTCACTAACTTCCAGTGGTTTTCAATGCTCTTCGGAGGAGGCATGGGCATTGGCCTGGTATTCTGGTCGGTCGCTGAGCCTATGATGCATTACCTGACACCACCGATGGGCACTGGTGGGACCCCCGAAGCTATGCGCACAGCGATGCGAATTGTTTTCTTTCATTGGGGTATTCACCCTTGGGTAATCTTTGCCATTTGCGGTTTGGCACTGGCCTACTTCCAATTCCGTAAGGATCTACCCTTCCTAGTCAGCTCCGCCTTCTATCCGCTCATTGGTGACCGGATTTACGGACCTATCGGCAAAGCGATTGACATTTTATCTGTCTTTGCGACAGTGTTCGGTGTCGCCACAAGTCTAGGTCTCGGCTCTAGCCAAATTGCAACAGGTATGCATTATATCTGGGGAATTCAGGCGACACCCGTAACCATTTCTATAGTCATTGCGGTAATGACTCTACTTTTTACCCTAGCCACTATTTCCGGTCTGCATAAAGCCATGCAGATTGCTGCTGATCTAAAAGTATGGCTTTCGATCGCTTTCATGGTGTTTATCTTCCTGTTCGGAGGTACGGTTTTAATCCTGAACAACTTCACAGATACCCTTGGAGCTTATTTGCAAAACTTTATCGGACAGACCCTGTGGATGGGTAATATTGACTGGCTGAAGGGTTGGACTGTGTTCTACTGGGCATGGTGGATTGCCTGGGCTCCGTTCGTTGGACAATTCGTCGCCCGTGTTTCCAAGGGTCGTACCATCCGTCAATTCGTGTTGGCCGTAACGTTGTTGCCTTCTGGGTTCTCCATGATTTGGCTAGCGATTTACGGTGGTGCTGCTTTTAACCTCGACAAGCTTTCCAATGGGGCAATTCAGGCCGCTGTCAAAGCAGACTATACTACCGCCTTTTTCGCGACATTACAACATTTACCTTTGTATACAATCACCGCGCCCTTAGCAATTATCCTCATTGTTGCCTCTTTTGTAGGTGCTGCAAATTCTGCAACATATGTATTAGCCATGCTAACTTCCAACGGCGACATGAACCCTGGCAAGAAATCGCGTACCTTCTGGGGTATCATGCAGGGTGCTTTCACCATTATCTTAATCCTAGTCGGCGGTGGTACAGCAGCACTGGCAGTCTTACAAACGGTTTCAATCGTTGCGGCATTCCCCTTCATGTTGATCATGCTCGCCATGTGCTATAGCATTTACAAAGCACTTGGGCAGGAGAAGCTTGTGGGCGGAAAGTAGGCAAATCTATAAATTCACCAAAAGTTTGATACTAATAACAAATTTGAAGAACACCTAGGTTGTGGAGGCCTGGGTGTTTTTAGTAGAATCCTAAAATCCCGCATTTTTTTATACTACAAGGAAAAACACTGTAAATACGCCTTGGGGAATTCTGAACGGGGAACCACAGATTACACATGAAAAGAACGATAAGAGAAACCACAGATTAACACAGATTTCACAGATTAAGAAGGATTAAGTATAGAAAAATGGCGAAGATGGGAGTCATTGAAGAAGTGA
>JARLHW010000171.1 GCA_031292075.1 Desulfosporosinus sp. | reverse complement strand
CCCCAAAACCCCAAAACCCCAAAACCCCAAAACCCCAAAACCCCATTAGGAGCAGACGCAACGACTGGCGCAGGTTGCAGAATGGTAAAACAGGACAGAAATAATAATTCGATTACACGACGAATAATAGCCGGACTCGTTGGATCAAAATTCTGTTGTGAGGCATACCCAAAACTTTTGTTTGCTACATCACTATATTTGAGATCGGAACTTATCGGCTTTATCACAATCAAGATATATATAATAATTTTTGTGTTGCTCCAGTTATATCCCCAACGCTCCAACATGCATATTATAATATTCTCGTACACAAAGTCATGCAGTCAAGCGAGAGCATATGTACGGAACATCACTGCCCGAAGGTGTGGGTGTGCCTCCAGTGCGTAAATCCTTGCGAGGCCCTCTGTCCAGCCTGCGCCTTCGAGCACATGCGTTGGTCCCGGCACCGCATTGATAAGATGGCCACGGTCGATGACGAGATCCGCAGCGGCTCCAAGGCCCTGGAGAAGAGTCTGGCCCCCGTTGAGCAAATGCTGGATGGGTTCAAGCGGAAGATTGCAGAGGTCCTGCGGGACTTCGTTGGCGAAACGCGTGAGGGACGATTCGAGATCAACCGGATACAGAGAGAGATTGATCTGAGGAAGAAGGCAGTAGCGCTTACTGATGCGAAGGCACGGAAGAAACTGGGGGAGCTGCTTCAGAGGTTCGGCAGGGACGAGATGATACTGAAGGAGGCCAGAGCCAGGTTTGCGAATAAGGCTGGGAAGTTGGCAGGGAGAAAGGACCAGATCATGAAGGTGACTAAGGAGCTGCTGAAGCGAGCCAGAAATGAGCTCGTGGTGGACCAGGACAAGATGAACGGGCTACTCACGGAACTTGAGCAGATCATAACAGAACTGAAGGCGGCGCACCAGGGCATGAGGCTTAATATTCGAAGCGAGGACGAGATGATTAAAGAGATACAGGAGGCTGAAGCGATATATAGCGAACGCTACCAGCTGGAGAAGAAGTCTGAAGAACTCACCCTGAGGCTTAAGGCTGCCAAGATAAGGAGCGAACAGGATGCCAATGAGTTGGCCAAGAAGGAGAGGGAGCGGAAGAAGCTGGAGGAGACATTGCAAAGGAATGAAAACATTACAGAGCAGCTGATAAGCAGTCTGTCAATGTGCGATGAATCGATAAGTGGGTTCAAGGCGATGTTCGGGAAGAAGAATTTGGCGATAACCTGTCAGCGATTGGCGCTCCAGAAGAAGGGGGATGTGATAAGAGATCTGAGCGAGAGCCTCAAAAAGGTAGAGGATAGCGTGAAGATGGCTTTCTGGAAGGTCAGCGAGCAGCTGGACAAGAAAGCTGCGGAGGTAAGGGAGTTTGGACAGGTCTTGGATGCGAAAGGCGAGGAGGTAAAGAAGTGCATTGCCGAGGATGAGGAGGAAGAGAAGAAGCCTCTTTCGGCGGAGAAAGGTGAGCATACACGTTCTAACCAAGATACAGCAGAGAGGATGCTTGACAAGTACACGGGGAATCCAGCATATGCGAAAGTCAAGGATGCCTATATGAAGCTAGCGTCGAACTCTGCCGCAGATAGTGGTACCTTGTACTCTCGCGCGAACATTCTTATCTATTATAGATCTTTAGTTTACCCATGCGATTTAGACGAGATATGCATTAGCGGCTGTTCGGTCGACAACAAGGGCGCGACGATAATCGCGTGCGGACTGAAGCTCTCGACCAAGGTCACTAAGCTGTGGCTAAGTAAGCAAGCACTCGCCCAACTATAATAACCGTCTGACAAATCGGTAGAACGCAACTGGATCGGACCGGATGGCGCGAAAGCCTTAGGAGAGGCGCTCAAGGGGCATCCGTCGCTGCAGGAGCTCTATCTAGGTATTATTATTCCATTCTGTTTCCCGCCTGGGACGCTGCGAATAACTTGCAAAATAGGTATTGCGCGTATACACATCGCTGTATGCCGTGAACTTTGAAAGATACCACTTGTTTTCCCATCCCACGGCAACGGTCTTGGGGTTTTGGGGTTTTGGGGTTTTGGGGTTTTGG
>JARLHW010000016.1 GCA_031292075.1 Desulfosporosinus sp. | reverse complement strand
GCTTTGACCACCATGTGCTAATTGACAGTCTTCGCGAACGCATTGACGACGAGGCGTTCATCGCGTTAATGTGGAAATTCCTGAAAGCCGGATACATGGAGCAGTGGCAATACCATCGAACCTACTGCGGTACCCCACAGGCTCGGGAATAAGCCCGATTCTTGCGAACATCTATCTGGACGAACTGGATAAGTTCATGGAGGGTTACAAGGCTAAGTTTGACGTTGGGAGTTCTAGAAAGCGGCGGTTTTGCCACGAGTACCACGTCGCTAAGTACAGAGTCGAAAAGTACAAGCGAAAAGGCGCTCAATGTTGGGACAGTCTCAGTGAACCCGAAAGAAAACTCCGGTCAAAAATGCTGAAGTCCCTGCAAAGAGAAATGCGCGCGACACCTGCTGCCATATCAAAGGATGACGAGTACAAAACCATCCAGTATGTACGTTATTGCGACGATTTCATAATCGGCGTAATCGGCAGCAAAGAGGACGCACAGAGGGTAAAAGCCGACGTGAAGCAATTCCTCTCCGACCGGCTTAAGCTGAAAATTTCGGAGGACAAAACGAAAATCACGCATACCGGTGACCGCGCAAGATTCCTTGGATATGACATAACCGTATCGCGGTCGCAGACCGCCACCAAGAAAAAGGACGGCAGGACGCGACGCTGTCACAGCTATGTGGTCAATCTACTGGTGCCGCGTGAAAAATGGGTGGGAAAGTTGCTTGAGTACAAAGCAATAAAGGTTATTCTGAATAACAACGGCAAGGAGCGGTTCAAAGCCTTACACAGGAACAAACTCATAAACAAGCCGAACATTGAAATACTGTCAAACTACAACGCTGAAATCCGTGGACTGTATAATTACTACTCAATTGCGAACGATTCATATAAAGTCGGAATCTTTGCAAACGTGATGAAGTACAGTATGTTCAAGACATTCGCGAATAAGTACAAAACAAACGTCCATAGGATAAAAGCCAGATTCTTTAAGGGAAACAACTTTACGGTGGAGTACCAGACGAAAAAGGGCCAAAAGCAGGCTGTGTTCTACAACCAAGGTTTCTGTAGAAAATTGGAAGCAATGACTGCGGAAACCAGCCTGCTGCCGCAATATCAGAAATACGACAGGTTCAACAGCTTGAAAAACCGCATTAAACTGGGCTTGTGCGAGTTGTGCGAAAAGAAAACAAGCGACGTTTCGCTCCATCAGGTCAAGAAGTTGAAAGACCTTAAGGGTGTTAAGGCATGGGAAATCCTCATGCTGAAACTGCGACGCAAAACACTGGCAGTATGCCCGGAATGCCATGGTGAGATCCATTCTTAGGTTATCTCGGCAAACAATAAGATAAATGGAGAGCCGTATACGCTGAAAGGGTGCGCCATGTCGTGCGCGGAAAGAATTGTCCAGTCACTGGACCAATGTCCTTGGAAAAACATTGAGAACAACGCCTAACCTGAATCTGAAAAGAAGAGGGAAAAACAGCATGGCGTTAAAGCGTGGATGAGTC
>JARLHW010000015.1 GCA_031292075.1 Desulfosporosinus sp. | reverse complement strand
TGCTGTCAACGCGCCTGAAAGGGATGACATGTGGCTCGATATCGGATAATTCCTCTTCCTCTTCCTCTTCCTCTTCTTCTTCCTCTTCACCCTCTTCTTCCTCTTCCTCTTCATCCTGGGAGTCTGCATACGGTCCGAACTCGTCATATTCCTCATCATCTTCCTCCTCGTCTTCATCGGCCGATGTATCCTCTTTCTCTTCTTCCTCCTTGATCTCTGCTTGATCTTCAATATCATCTGGTAGCTTGAATGGCTTGAATATATTCTTTATTGTCTTTCTCTTAGGTGCCACGTAATCCTTTGGTGTCTTCCTCGTGCTGTTGGTGCGCCTGGGTTTCACTGGGTTGATCTTAGGATGGGGGTTTTCTTGCTCTTTGCTCTGGGGTGAGAACTTGATTACTGCCGCCGATGATGTGCTGCGCTCCGGCACTGGGATTGATTCTGCACTGGCGCCTTCGGCCAGTTCCCTTAAGGTTTCCCAGCACCAAATGCAGCTCTCTTTGATGACCTTCAGATTGTGTGGGTCCATTGTACTCTTCGAGACTGCCATTTGAAATCTGCGTGGAAACAATTTCACCATAATATTCGGATATAATGGATTATTCGCGAACCTGCCGGTGTCCTTGCGCTTCATGAGCTTTAAATCAGTCATAGAACAATGGAACTTGAAGTGGCTGCGTGCCGTATGTGCACGTTGCCGCGATTCCTTCCATTGGTATTTCTCCTCATCCGAAGCATTCGATGGTGCATCAAAATGTAGAACCGCCATTATAACATCGATGAAGCTGTCCGCGTTACTGTCGAGCAAATGAGGATCTGCCCCCAGGAAAGCTAACTTGTTCACTACAAGCGGAAAGCATTGACTCGCCGCCTGAATCATGGCAGTTCGGCCAAAGACAGCCTTCTTCTGTGTCCTCTTATCTTGAATGTTCATTAGTCCTTTCCATGTCTCTCTTAATTTCCTCTTAGTCGCATTGGTTGATCCGCGAGGCACTGTCTCGAGAAGAATATCTATTGCTTCGAGTGAAGACCTTTCGGTCTGTACTTCGACGTTCTTGTAGTTATTGTTGTAGAACATGAAGATCAAGGCGGTGCATCCGTATTTCGGGTGCAGAATTGTCTGGTCCAGACCCTCTTCAATGAGTACCTGGAGAAGATCAGGAGTTGTGTTCTGCCATCGTATCAAGGCTACAAATAACAGAGGCGTGTTCTCCGATCCAATTGTTATATTGTTCAATCGTCTGGGTAGGTCCGTCATTCCTCCTGTTCGAAGGCGGCTCAATTCGCTTGCCAGTGCGAGATAATTTCCTTCTGTGATCAATACAATCGCCTTCAGCAACGGTCCATGATCATCTGGAATACCGATGAGATCACCTCGTTCGATGACACGTATACCATCCACTGATAATTCGAAGTTGTACAGCTCCAGTGCGAATCTTGGTCCCGTCGGGTCCAAATCCGCTTGGTCGAAATAACGATCCACGAGGCTCTTGTACGTGTCACCCTTCAGCTGAGTCTCCAGGAACGAGGCTCGATGTTCTTGGGTTTCGGGGCGTTTGAGTGTCGCGTACGAACATGCTTGCAGGAGACCAAACACGGTAGCTGTATTGGCGTCGCCAATCTTCAAGCGTATTATCTCGTGTGTTTCTGCAAAATGGGTGAGTGTATTCTCGGTTGGACGTACGCCTTGGCTGTGAAGAAAGAACACCTTCATCTTGTATTGTTCTATCTTGGCTTGTAATGCACGACCGGTGTATCTTTCCAACTCTTCGAAAAGACGAAGGTATGGGTCCCACTTCCGCATTCTCTTGTTTCCGGTGAGGCCGAATTTGATTGCCTTTTTGACTGATCGGTCGTTCCAGTCCTTTTGGAAAAGCAGGATTTCTAAATTC
>JARLHW010000170.1 GCA_031292075.1 Desulfosporosinus sp. | reverse complement strand
TGCACCGTCTTTGTGCAAGTTGAGGACGGTTCTCGACTTGCATTGGCCCGTGTTTGGGGTCGGTCGCCTGAACGGAAGTTTGCTAAGCTGCTTACGTAAAGACGTCGCGCTGTGTGATACTGCGTCCCGGGCTGGGGTCCGGGGAACGGAAGGCTGGGGGGACGGCACATTTCATGTGCACCGTCTTTGTGCAAGTTGAGGACGGTTCTCGACTTGCATTGGCCCGTGTTTGGGGTCGGTCGCCTGAACGGAAGTTTGCTAAGCTGCTTACGTAAAGACGTCGCGCTGTGTGATATTGCGTCCCAGGCTGGGGGGACGGCACATTTCATGTGCACCGTCTTCGTGCAAGGGGGGGGTTCTTTGGAGACCAGAGAACCGTCCCCTTGTCTTCGTGTGACACAGCGTTCGGTGCTTACGACGCAGCAAACTAACCGTTCAAGCGCTCCTGCTAAGGGGAGTAGCGTACATATGAGTGGTAATCTACTATTTTGGAAAATGTTTGGCTTTATATCCAAACATATTAATGGTATTATATGGTTAGAGTAAAGCGGTAGGAGTTGTGAATTCACCCTTTGTTTAAGGAGGCGTGTTCATGGAATATTATCCGGAAGTGATTCAAGTGATCCCAACAGACGATTATAAAGTATATATATATTTTGATGATGGACGTGTGAAGTTATTTGATGCCAGCGACCTAGTTGAACAAGGAGTGTTTAAGCAACTTAAAGATAAAAAAGTATTTACCAAAACATGTAAAGTTTTGAACAAAACAGTTGCTTGGGACATTAAAGAAAATTACAGTCAAAGTGACTGCTTAGATCTTGATCCGTTGGAATTATATAGATCGTGCCCGGATACAGACGAGCCTACTTGGCTCTTTAAGTCCTTCGTTGCTGGAGTTGAACCTTCAAATAGCAGTTCCCACGGCGGAGGTGCTTAATACTCAGAAACACCACGTTAAAAGCTCCAACCCTCCTTATAGGTTGGAGCTTTTAACGTGGTGATTTACCTTTGCAAAACAAACCGTCATGCGTATAAAAACAATTTGTGTTAAAGTGGTAGTGGGAAAAAATTGTCGATTTGGATTTTGATCAATAATGAGGGAGCGATGGCTTTGTTTTACCCTTTTGAAATGGAACGCTATCTTGAAACATTGCTGGGTGAACGGGACCCACTGCTTCGAGAAATGGAAGAGCAGTCTTTAAAGGAAACAATTCCGGTAGTGACGCCGATGGTTGGGAATTTCCTTAACTCGCTCGTACAGATAGGTAAGGCGCAGGCTATATTAGAGATCGGGACGGCGATAGGTTATTCGACGATTTGGTTGGGGCGTGCTGCTGAAAAGACTGAAGGGCATGTCACGACAATTGATATGAATAAGGATCGTCGCGCGCGGGCCCTTAAATACTTTGAACGCGCGGGACTGCAAAACTGTATTACGGCTTTAGAGGGGGATGCTCGTAAGATTCTTCCGACTATGACTAAGGTTTTTGATTTTGTTTTTATAGATGCCGCTAAAGGGGAATACTTGGATTATCTGGGCCTTGTTTATCCCTTAATTGCTCCTGGTGGGGTACTGGTGGTCGACAATGTGCTTTTTCGGGGCTGGGTGGTTCCGGGGACGACGTTTGCGCCCAAGTATGATCGCATGGTGGGTGGGTTGCGTCAATTTTTACAGGACCTTTGCCAGAATCCGGATTTCTCTACGACTGTTTTACCGTTTGGAGACGGGGTGTCAGTAAGTCGGCGTTTAAGGGTATAATGCAATTGTTCGCTGAAGCATCGAATAAAAGAAACATTCTGCAGCACCGGGAGTATTGAATTGAACTAATCTAGGGTCTTATGCGTGATTAAGCAAGATCCGAACCTCGAACCTCAAGCCTCGTGCTTCGAACCACGATAAGGAGGGGGATGAAGAGAAACTTGAAGATGGATAGGGATTCACTACATAGAGGGTTTTCTGGTCGGCGATATGAGGAGATTGATGTTCTGAGGGCGGCAGCGATTGTGCTGATGGTTCTGTTTCATCTTGTGTATGACTTAAATACATTCGCTGGGATGAATATTGACTATCAGGCCCCGCTTTGGTTTTTTATTGGGAAAACTTCTGCCCTGCTTTTTATCTTTCTATCCGGCCTTTCTAGTGGGTTTAGCAGATCCCCAGTAAGGAGGGGGATTAAAGTACTTTTCTTTGGAATGGTCATTACGGTTGTAACCTATCTGTTCCTGAAAGATGAGTATGTTCGCTTTGGAATTCTGCACTTTTTAGGTGTGTCGATGATCTTATCTCCTGTTTTTTCTAGAATGTCTTCACGAATGCTTTGGGGACTTATCGGAGTCTTTGCGCTGCTTGGGTTTTGGTTCCAAGGACAAGTGCTGGCAACTAGTCTTTTTCTTCCGTTTGGCCTGATGTACGATGGGTTTGGTTCCATTGATTATTATCCACTTTTCCCATATCTGGCTGTGACTCTCTTAGGGATCCTGGCTTACCGTCATTTCTACGCGCAGCGGGCGAAATCACTGTTTCCGTTCCGTCTAAATTTTGAACTGACAAGGTGGTTGGGCCGGAATTCCTTGGGTATTTATTTAATTCATCAACCCATAATCCTGATTGTCATTTTCATTGTTAAGCATTTGGGAGAGAAAGTGTCTTAGCACGCTCGCTCGCGCTGTATTGCTATTCCCTTGACGTGGTTTGGTACGACGCGGGTGTGTGGTGCTGTATGTGTTCTCTTTAAGCGGGGAACGGACTATATTGAAAGGGGGGTTGGATTTTGAGGATGTTTGTTCATGAGCATTTGATGCAGGCGGTCTATTTTGCCCCGCGTGGGAAGAGGCGGCTGATATTTTTAGGAACGAATATTCAACAACGTTATTTAAGCCCTGAGGATAAGCTGATAGGGTTTGTGGGGGTTGCTGGGGCTGGGAAGTCGTTGCTTATTCGGGGCATGTTTCCGGGATTGGAGCTGACTAATGATGACGATGGAATTAATATTCGGCCGTTGCCTTTGATGGAGGATGCTGAGCGTGGACATTTTCGCTATCATACTTACCATTTAGATGTCCGTTTCGAATCCGCTTTTACTCAACCCTGGAAGATTGCTGAAGCTATTCAAAAAGCCATTGCGAAGGGACATCGTGTTGTCGTCGAGCATTTTGACCTTATTTATTCTCAACTTGGTGTTAATGCCGAGGTTTTGATTGGAGTAGGGGAAGAGGTGATTGTGACTCGTCCGACGGTCTTCGGGCCGGAACCACAAAGTATTGTGGATATTGTTTTTGAGTCCATTAAGTTTCGGCGCATGGCTCACAGCGCCGAGGACATCACGTCGATGATCCTTGAGGAGATGGGTTTAAAGAAGCCTGAAGTACATAGTGATATTAAGCATGGTTTTGTCTTGGAATTGCCGGAAAAGCCAGATATTGACTTGGATTTAGTAGAACAACGCGTGCTGGATTTGATCGAAGCGGATTTGCCTATTTGTTTTGCCGATGACGGGCACATTCGGGTTGGTGAAATGCTTTACCCTTGTACAGGTCCACGGATTCATATTCGGCGAACCGGTGAGATCAAAGGTTTTCTCTTACTTAAGGAATTCCGCTTTGACCCCATTGCCCAGCTTTATACCATTGCCGGTATTGTCGGAGTGGAAACGATGCCCATTCGTTCTATTGATTTGTTCGGAGGGCGCAATGCGAATAGTTAGTCGGTTCATGTCGAGGGGGTAATTGGCATTTCTCTTTTGATTCTGGTAAACTGAAATCAGTAAATGACTTGCGCGAAGAAAGGTTAGGTTACAATATGCAGCGTTCTTATGGTCGGGCTTATGATGAATTACGCCCTGTTAAAATTTCACGGCAGTTTACAAACATACCTGAGGGTTCAGTGCTGATCGAAATTGGGGAAACTCGGGTTTTGTGTACAGCTAGTGTTGAGGAAAAGGTACCTCCCTTTCAAAAGGGGTCAGGTAAGGGGTGGGTCACTGCAGAGTATGCGATGATTCCACGGGCGACGCAGTCCCGGACGCAACGTGAAGCCACCAAAGGAAAGCTCACCGGTCGCACAATGGAAATTCAACGCTTAATCGGTCGTGCTTTACGGTCGGTCGTTGATCTGAAGAAGCTTGGAGAACGCACAATCTGGCTGGATTGCGATGTGCTTCAAGCAGATGGCGGCACCCGTACTGCTGCCATTACCGGAGCTTACGTTGCCTTGGTAGACGCTGTTCAATATTTATTGGAAAAGAAGCTTATTAGAGCAAATCCAATTCAGGATACTTTAGCTGCCATCTC
The DNA here is from genome assembly GCA_031292075.1 of Desulfosporosinus sp. Lineage (GTDB taxonomy): Bacteria > Bacillota > Desulfitobacteriia > Desulfitobacteriales > Desulfitobacteriaceae > Desulfosporosinus. Next base: position 3,400 of record JARLHW010000170.1, on the reverse strand, counting down.
GGTGGGGAAGGTCCAGGGACATGCAGTTCTCGATTTAGCGTATGCAGAAGATTCTCAAGCAGACGTCGATATGAACGTCGTCATGACGGGTGCTGGGAAATTTGTAGAAATCCAAGGCACGGCGGAAGAAACCCCCTTTGACCGTGCGGATTTGGATGTGTTTTTGCAACTCGCCGAAAAAGGGATTCGCACTTTGATGGATGTGCAGAAGTCAGCGGTGGAAACGACCGCGTGAAGATAATACTTGCTACTCAAAACCAGGGGAAAATCCGAGAACTTCAAGAATTGCTTGTGGATGAGGGAATTGAAGTGCTTTCTATACAGGATATTCCGGACTGGGAAGACGTGGAGGAAAATGGGGAAACCTTCGCGGATAATGCTGCCCTAAAGGCCAGAGCGGCGGTTAAGAGAACAGGGCTGATTGCCCTCGCCGATGACTCCGGTTTGGAAGTCGATGTCTTAAAGGGCGCGCCGGGCGTTTATTCAGCCCGTTATGCCGGTGAGCCTAAAAATGATGACCGTAATAATGACAAATTACTTCAGCTTTTAGAAACTACCGCGGATGACAAAAGGACTGCACGTTTTCGCTGTGCTTTGGTTATGGCGACGCCTTTTGGGAAAGAATATCTTACTGAGGGTGCTGTCGAAGGGCAAATCATAAGGAAGCGTCGCGGACAGGATGGGTTTGGCTATGACCCGATCTTTTATCTGCCGGAATATGCACGCACTATGGCCGAACTGACCCTAGTTGAGAAGAATAAATTAAGCCATAGAGCCCAGGCATTTCGTAAAGCGATTCCGATTTTAAGGGATCTCGCTAGGGGTGCGATGCCCTAAAAAAATCTTTGGTTTTTCTCTTGACGAAAAGCCGAAGATGAGCTATACTAATCAAGTCACCAATCGGGGCATAGCGCAGCTTGGCTAGCGCGCCTGCCTTGGGAGCAGGAGGCCGGGGGTTCGAATCCCTCTGCCCCGACCATGATTTTCCCAATTTTCCTCGGTTGAAAGGGTAACCTGGGTTGACAACCGTAATCCTTGAACTGCGCCTGTAGCTCAGTTGGATAGAGCATCTGCCTTCTAAGCAGGTTGTCGGGGGTTCGAATCTCTCCAGGCGCACCAATTAATCCAATGCCTATGGTGGGTGTGGCGAAGTGGTTAACGCACTGGTTTGTGGTACCAGCATTCGTGGGTTCGAGACCCATCACCCACCCCATAACGCTAAAGTAGCACTGGACGCTAAGTCCGGTGCTTTTGTTTTGTCAAAGTTCTTTTCAAATTGTTCTCGGTAAGATAGTTTAGTGAATAAATAACTAAACCTAAGTTAGGAGACGATATACTAAAGGTACTTAATTCGGTTAATGAAAAGGGGAGAAAGCTCGGTGACTCAGAGTATTGGGAAGAAACGAAATCTACTCAAGTATGGCTGGACGGGAGTACTCATTGCTGTCTTTATTTTACTGATCGCAACGTTTTTCTACTTGGACAGACGGAATGAGCTTTCTGGTATTATCCGAGCTTGGGGGCTGTGGGGGGTCGTTTTTGCAATCTTCTTGATGGCAGCTTTGTGCATGACTCCAATGCCTTCTGAGGGGCTGGTGGTCTTGTTCCTAAAAATCTACGGTATCTATGAGGGTGTCTTGATTGCCTGGTTGGGTTCGATCGTAAGTGCGGTGGCGATCTTTATCATTGTACGCGTCTACGGGCAAACGTTAATGAAACGAGTGATCTCTCCGGAACGGTTTAAGACCGTGGATGATTGGGTCCAAGGAAAAGGGGCGTTGGGGTTATTTGTGGCCCGCTTGCTTCCTATTCCAGCGTTTGCCGTCAATTACATAGCCGGGGCAATGCCGTCAATGAAACTGGGAACCTACCTTTGGACTGCTGCAGTGTCAATCATTCCGTACTATATTGGAACTGCGCTCGTGTTCTTAGGCGTCGCGCAGGAAACTTGGATTTGGTTGGCTTTGGGTTCTGCTGCGCTAATTTTGTTTTGGAGCACAGGATACCTCCTTACTAAACGAGGTAATAAAACCTGAGGCTTTTCCAAGTTGGCAGTGCATTATCCCTCCAAGAAAAAAGGATTATTGACCTACGAAGTGGGGAATTATCCTTAAATTTATTTGATTTGGCTACTTTGATTGAAATCGTGTTGATGACTGTGCCAAAACTAGCATATAATGAAATAGTAATTAAGTTACTATCCTGACTTATTGAAATAACCCTACGGTGCGTGATATTGATATAGCGGTTTTAAAGAATCTAGGGATGAGGGGGAGAAAAGGTGAGCAAAGCTAAGCCGAATGAGAATGATCTGCGCCGCTCAATCGGATATACTATGATTACCTTTATGAGTGTATTTATTTTTTTCCCTGTCGTATGGTTTATACATTTATTCTCTCAGGCTCAGGGGCTTTACTTGCGTTGGGCTATCTGTTCAGCTTTCCTTGTTGTTTTTAATATCCTTTATTATTATTGGAAATACCCTCAGGACTGGTTCAAGAATTTGCTGGCTTTGGTTGGAATCGATCTGCTTATCTTAATCGTCGAGTACTTTTGGTTGATTCAGAGCATGAGTTGAACTGCGAGAAATATTATTTCGTTTTTTGGTTATATTAATTAGGGTAGCCTAAACTTCTTAAGGATAGTTTACTGTATTGGGGTGTCGCCAAGCGGTAAGGCACCAGACTTTGACTCTGGCATTCGTTGGTTCGAATCCAGCCACCCCAGCCATTGAACTATGAAAAAAATAATAACTTGTAATAAAGCGAGAAGTATGATATTATTTCTCTCGGTGCTACTATTATTACAATTTTTGCGGGAGTGGCGGAACTGGCAGACGCACTGGATTTAGGTTCCAGCGGGTAACCGTGCAGGTTCAAGTCCTGTCTCCCGCACCAACAATGTCAAGGGTTTGAGGGCGAATTGAGAAATCAATTTGTCCTTTTTGTTTTTTACGGGTACGCACTGGATTCTGTAGTTTTTACCGCACTGGATTTCTAGTAAATGCCTTGATAAAGAGAAATCTGGCAGGGAACAACAAAAGAAAGGTTGTTTTTTATGGCATTGATGCGTTAGTCGAATTAGATTTAATTCGTTTTGACTGTGCTGGAGATATGGAATTCAAAATTACTGATCACAACCTATAAAAAGAAAAGCAAATTTGACATATACTTTATTTCGTCCACAGTGGGAAATAGAATTGGAGAGTGCTATATCACTTTTCAAGAGTAGAAAAAAGGTTTCTGCAACACGAACTATATAACCTAAAATCCCGCATTTTTTTATACCTACAAGGAAAAACACTGTAAATACGCCTTGGGGAATTCTGAACGGGGAACCACAGATTACACAGATTACACAGATTAAGAACGATTAGATAGAAACACACAGACAAAGGATA
>JARLHW010000169.1 GCA_031292075.1 Desulfosporosinus sp. | reverse complement strand
GTGTGCCTCGACGGTGCCGATTTGCGCGCGCGTCGTCTCATCCAAAAGCACGTTGCCACCGGCCCAGTCGGCAGACTTTACATAGTCGACACCGGTATCACCGAGTTTGATGGTCGAGATGGTGCCGTTGACGTTTTGCACACCGAAGCCGTTGGTCAGATCGGCGGTGAGTGTCGTGCCGGGGGTGGCGGTCAGCGTCGCGGATTGACCGGAAACGGTGATGTCTCCAGATGCGGGATCAATGCGGTAGGTTCCGTCGACGGTCGATACCGGGACTGGCTGTCCGGCTTGGAGATTGCTGGTGTTGACGGTGCCAACGGCCGCGACCTGGTTGCCAGTTCCGAGGTCAGTGAGCGTCGAAATGCCATTCTGATTCGTGACCGACAATCCAGGGCCGTTGAAACCACCACTCGAATCCTTGGTCAGAGAGAGATTGACCGACGCGCTTTGAAATGACATGTCGGCTACTGAACTCGCCGAGATACGTTGCCCGCCGAACAGCACGAATTCCTGCGACTGAGCATCGTAGTAGCGGAACTGTGTTTGAACTTGTACCGGCTCCTGAAAAACTCCACCAGGAGACGTGTATGTAATAGACCAACCATCAAGAATACCCGACGGCTGTGTCGTTGGTGCATTCGCCGGAACGCTTCCATCAGTCGAGGTCGAAACAAACGGGATTGAGAGCGTTCCGTTTGCGCTTGCATTTGAATCGGCAATGAATTTGTCAAGACCGCCACTTAGAACCTGAATTCCGGTTCCGCCAGTACCATATCCATTATTTTCGATCCATTCTGTTTCTCCTGCATTTGCGGGAGTCGATTTGCAGATCTCGTAAAATAGTGCGCCTACACCCAAGGTTGCGGTGCCTGCACCCAAAATGGCCGCCGCTTCCGCTGCGACTCGTCTCGCTCCAGCGGGATAGGCTAAGGCAATTTCTGTGAGCGCAGCGTCCAATAGTCCCTCGATGCCAGGTTTGACAAGTAGCCCACCCGCTACAGCGCCAGGGGTGCCGGTGGGATCTATTGGTGTCTGGATACCAAGAGCTTCCTTCTCTCCCTTAGAGAAAGATTGGTTAATGAGGAAATTGGCGACTATTTCAACAAGCCCGGCCATACCTTACCCCCGTATCAAGATCGAAAGTCCAGCTAGTGGAATAAAAAGAAAGGATACACAGCACGATATTATTGACACCGCTCTCCGATGGACAAAGCGTGCCGCAAAATACGTCAAAACTACGATAAGACACCAGTCTGCGATGACCCATGGGCTCAGTTCGTGACTTATCCAATACATAAATACGTAAACTAGGAAGATACCGAGACCGTTCTTCTTGTAAAATCTGCGCAGCCTCGCAGATCCACAAATATCTATTACGGGGAACGAATCTTCAGTAGTCCACGCAAATACAAAGGAAAACACAGAGAGGAAGAACAGCACATCATGATAGCTAATGGTCACGACTTACCTCCGAAAGAGCAACCGGGGTGAGCAACCGGGGTCATGAGCAACCGGGGTGGGTCATGAGCAACCGGGGTCAGAGTGCGGTTTCCCATTCTCTTTCCTTTTGTCCGTCATAATGGCAGCACTCCCTGATCGTCGTCACCCGCCCGGACCCGTGCCGGACGCCCACTGCTCCCCGGAACCACACGGCGCGCCGTCAATGCCGCCAATTGCTCCTTGAACAGATCGCCTCCCAACGGCCATGCCCGGTTGGCGGCATGACGAATGGCCGCGAGCGAGTCTTCCGACAACACCTCATGCAACAACGCTCGGTAGGCGTCGCACCGTTCAACCGATGTTTGTCCAAGGGCCAGATAAAGGGAATGCGGATGGGTGAGCCCGTCATCGGCACCTTCACCGTGAACACGCCAACTGGACCAGCGATAGTCGTCCGGCCGCGCGACCATCCCCGCCCGAACCGGGTTCATCTCGATATAGCGGCAGCAGGTCAGCAGATAGGCGTCGCCATCGATGGGTGTCGCCTTGAAGCGGCCTTCCCACAAGGTGCCGGTCCGCCGGTGCGCATCGTTGAAATGCCGAACATAGCGCCGCCCCACCGATTGCATCATCCGGCCCAGGCCATCGGCGATGGAAGGCGACGCCAGCAGGTGGACGTGATTGGTCATCAGGACATAGGCATGAACCACGCAACCAGCCCGATCCGCCGCATCCCGCAGGCAGTCGAGATAGAAGTCGTAATCCTCGTCCGATCCAAACGTGACGCACCGGTCATTGCCTCGTTGAATGACGTGGTAGGGAAGGTCCGGAACATTGAACCGTGGAAGCCGTGACATTTTCTTTTCGTCGCAAAAAATGAAAAACGAATATTTCAGATAGACGACTGCTCAATTAAAAATTCGCACTCTGACCCCGATTGTTTCACTGGAGGCAAAGTACTAGATCTAACAACAACGGAAATACCTGCACTCGTCAATTCACTTAATGCACTTGCGAATGTGCTCGACTGCATAGCCACATTAAGGAAATTCTGCGCCTGATCAGGATCATATTTTTTTCCTGTGTCGATAGATACTGTTCCGTTCACAGCGACCTCTTTGATCACGAGTTAATCACAGGTGACGCGGATGGCGTTACCGAGGAGACGACTATTTAAAAGATCTTCAGCGGACTCGAACTCATACGCATCGAGAGGCGAAACATCATCAGTATTAGACGATATCACTTTTATCGATAACCAACCTTCAAAATACATTACAATACCAGGATGAAATGCCGGATCTGAAATAGAGCTAATTTTTCCGAATTTACCAACAATGTATGGTGTGAATGTCGTAATTGTATCTATGTACAAACTATCTCCTGAGCATTTTACATTTGCTATATTCATGATAGAGTATGGAAGATTAGTTATCTTACCATAAAAAACAACGACAGCGCCCTTTGATGGGTCTATATTTTGATATATTTCACGATATTCACCATTTGATTTCAGCATAAATTTATTAAATAATATTCTTTCTTCATCATTTTCAACCACAAACATTCCTATTCCATCTTTATGTTTTGTATTGTCATTTGGTAAAATTATATTACCGGGTATTGTAATATGATATGCTATGGCCTTAATATTTTCCGAACCCTCTGCAAACACTATGGTTGCATTCCCAACTAACAACGCAAAAACCGTACATAGCGCAAAAGTGGTCCATAAAACTGGGGTCAGAGTGCGAATCCCCTTCATCTTCATCGCGCCCTCGATTGACAACATCGGGATTGCAAGAAAACCGGGGTCAGAGTGCGGTTTCCCACTGAGCAGGCCTTGCCACAATCGTGACGGATCTGCGACGCATCGCGCGACAACTGAAAAAAATCGAGACACCGGACGCGCCAAACCCGTATCGCGAACCACGGCCTCGCTCGTCCCGGCGTCAAATAATCGCTCATCCGGCATGGTCCCCACCAACCGTTTTTCCACCTGAGTTGGGCATACTTTCGTCGAGTTCACCCTTACCCGCAAGATCTAAGGGCATGAATACACCGATAGTTATGCTTTGTTCACGACAAACTACATTGCGACGCCTCACATATCAACCGTTGGTCCGCAATATTACATAAAATTTTATCTCATTTTATTTTATATTTCGGAAATGTTTAAGGAGCTCATCCCGTTCGTCCCTGCGCAATTAAAATTTTAATTAACCACCAAGAACACCAAGAACACCAAGAACACCAAGAATATGAAACGCACTAATATAACGCATATACTCTGTGTTCTCCGTGTCTCTGCGGTTATTTTAATTCATATAGCAACTATTATTACAGTAATTTCTCGTATTGTTTTGGCCTCGATCGAAAACTACCTACAACGTAAGCTGATCTCTCGTTGATAGTCACCACGGAGACATGGAGATCGAATAAAGCGCGCAGCGCAATAGTCTTCCTTGGTGTCTTGGCGCCTTTGTGGTTCAAAATTTCTCAAGCCACAGGGAGCACCGGAAGCAAATAGTAAGCGCCATAATTAAACCCGAGGGAACCATAGACCGGAGAGCCAAAGTCCTTCACCCCCGTTTTCTACCGAATACACAGAGTGAACATCTACCTGCTACGATACATTATTGTGTAAGGCGCCGCCCCAGATTGTCCCTTTTCCTCAAATATTCTCACGGAACTGCTGGTCTCAAAGCCGTTTTGCCAAGGAGCATCCAATACAAAGCAATTGGCCATTCTTTCAGAAAGGTGTGCATCTTGAATATATTTATCTAATTTTGGGGAGTGACGCATATCCCCCATCTCTGTCTGGTATTTTTCGACAACATCTGAATAATACTGTTTAAAAATACGCGTTTCTACGTATAGTTTACTCTCACTACCACCGACATTATATTCAATATATTTTCCAACTTGATTCAATCTATCAAATTCAAAAGATAGTTTCGCGTATTTTTCATCATACCTGGGTCCGTGATAATAAAGTAAACCGCACACCTTCAGTTTACCATCCTGTTCTTCTGAACGAAGAGCAACTACAGTCGAATTTGTAAAACCGGACCTTATTGCGAGAAAATTCTCCCCGAGAGTTTCAGATGAGGAACTTGTAATCGGCGCAACAGTTACCCCACATCCACACAGCAACTGCGCCGTTAGTAATAGAGACAGAAAAACATAAAATCTTTTTTCTTTAGTTATCGTCACAGAAAGCCTCCCGTTCAAGGCAAGAAAACCGGGGTCGGAGTGCCTACCCCCATCCTCCCCTCATGCCAGATCCGCAATGGTCAGACTGGCCGGCAGCACGCCGATCAGGGTGGCGACGTGGGTCAGCTCGTTGGCGTTAGCCGTGTGGCTGCCGCTGCTGTCGATCTTGAACGACCACAGCTCGGTGCTGTTGCCGCTGTCGGTGCCGATGAACACCACATGTTCGCCCTGCGCCCCGGTACTGGGGTTGCCGGTGAGGTCGGCGACCAGATAGGCCTTGTTGGCGGCGCTCACCACTTCGGCGACGGTGCCGTTGCCGATGCTGCCGATAGTGACGAAGATCGCCTGGGCGGCGCTAGTCGTGCCGAACGACAGCGTGGCCCCGTTGACCGCGGTGTGCGTCCCGTCGAGGATCGTCGTGCCGGTCGAGGCGACCGTGCCGCTGACCGCGACGACGGTGCCCTGGCCCGGCGTGAAGCCGACCACATGGGTGTCGATGCCGCCCGACAGCGACAGCGTGTCACTGCCGCCGTTCAGCAGATAGACCGTATTGGAATGGCCGGTGACCGTGACACTGTCATTGGCGGTGCTGTCGCAGATCGTGTTGTAATTTCCCGCCACGCTGATCTTGTCGAAGGTGGGCG
>JARLHW010000168.1 GCA_031292075.1 Desulfosporosinus sp. | reverse complement strand
TCTCGGCAAGACATGTCAGGAAGCCTCGGGGGCAGCAAAGGCCAAGGAGGATATGGACACATCAATCTACATCATGAAGATTTCGAAACAGTGCCCCAAGTGCTCTCTCGCGATAGCGCATTACCGCAATCACGGCTGCCACCACATCACCTGTACAGGCTGTACGCACCAGTTCTGCTATCTCTGTCTCAGAACCTGGGGGACGGACCAATGCAAATGTCCTATGATGTGCAACGACCACTGCGGATGCCCGCTATGCGAAGAATGCAAGCCCGGTCGCATTCCATGTCGCGCCTGTTCGGGTGGCTGTCCTGTCTGCATGTCCAAAGCTTGATTGGGGGGGGGTAGGAATTGACTAGATTTAATAATTGGCTTTTTTTAAGTAAAACAACCAACCATGCAGAGTAGTGGTGGCATATTTGGAAAACGTAATGTTTTTGACAAGAAAACACGAGAAGACGAAGCGCCTCCAGCAAAACGATCATGTAGACGCTTCCTGTACAGCATAGAAACCAAAGACAACGAAATAACGGTCGTGTTAAAGGGAACTAGAGTAACGCTGCAAGTAATGCCGACCCCTATTCTTGACGAGAGCAAGGGGATGATCGTCCATGCTGTCGATGCTTGTATTAAATATTTAATGCCCATACCAGGGCTTGTGGACGAGTTCTTCAAAAACTTTCCGAGAACAGCGGAGATGGAAGGGAATATGCGCCTTTTAACCCATTCCGCTCCTGCAGACGTTATAGTGAACTTTGACAACCCGGGGCTGTTGATATTGGCAATGCGGGGCATAATACGAGGCGACGACATCTGCAAAGCCCATACGGCTTACATCCTAGCCCTAGCCATTACATCCTGTCGGCCAGAACTTAGGAACAATGTTGATAGCGTAAAGGACCCAAAGCGCCTAGTCTGGATTCATGGGGCTGTTTGCAAAGTGTTAGGTTCTGCATACTGCGCATTACCCGTTCCAGAGGGGAGGGGGTTCACTACAGACCACATCATCATTCTCATGGACATTATTGTTCGTGCTGCCAATCTCTCTATATCTTCAAAATCCGAGGATTGGGGCGAAATGCTTATGACTCTACGGTACTGGCACTGCCCCAAATACATAAAACAAGTCGCTTCAGAAGCGGAATGCAAAAAGTGGTCTTTTGAACGGCCTAGTGAAAGAGCAGAATGTTTCCTTAAATAATCCAATATATGTCATAATTTCATATTACCAAAAAAAAATTACATATTACATATTTCTTAATTCATAAAAAATGGCAGACCCAGAAGACAAAGCAGGAGAATACCGTGTTATTAGGAGGAGACAAGTCTATGGGGAGATGGAGTTGTTTGTTCTCGACACATCCGAGCTTGTTGCAGAAGACAAGGGTGTTATTCCCGAAGGAACACATGTCGTCCGGTTCTATAGGATGGCGACGGGAAAACGTATCCCGGGGATCTGTGTCTTCGGCAGTATTGCGGCGAAATCCGAACCTGGGACATGGATAGTAACGCCGCTAACCAGGATCCCCGGCCCATTTTGTTCCTGTCGGTCAATGTTGCCAAACATGCCCAAGCCAGAACTTATCAGGCCCGTTACCCAGACATGGTTGTTAAATGTGCCTAGCTTTCCGGCAGACGAATGGGAGATGTGTAGTGTTCCATCAAACAGTCGCTTCCGTGTATATTCATGGTGTCCCAGTCGCAAGGAGGGGGCATGTTTTGACGACAGCTTTAACTTGATCAAACGAGATGACCTAGAGTTCTGGGAGAAGACGATACTATATCATCTGCAGGGCTTGGCAGGATTCTATGCCGTGCTGATGGCTGGGGATAGATGTGTTGGCGTGTGGAACTATGTTTGCTCGAATTGGATGGGGCCGCCGTATGACAGGAGAATCGCGAAACATATTGACGTGGCCTTTGCGAACAGGGTTCATCCCCATCTATGCACGGTTCCCGACATTACGACTCTCCAAGAACTTGCAGCTGAAACTCCTGGTGTCACGATGATAATACGTCATCTGTATGAAATAGGTCATTACATCAACACAATATAAATGGCTGAAGACTGGCTTTCCAAATATACTCCAAGGACAACAGCTCAAATCCTTTCGAACCAGGGGGCAAAGACAGCGCTTTTGGGGTGGCTCCAAAAGAAGACATCCATTGACAAACACAGCGCACTGATCACGGGACCGCCGGGATGTGGCAAGACTCTACTGGCCCGCTTGGCCTGTAAGGAGGCTGGAATGGCTAATGTGTTGGAGATCAATAGCAACAACAAACGGTCGGCCAAGACAATCAAGGCCCTCAAAGAAGCATTCTCATCGGAGAGATCAGTCCTATCCTACTATAACAAGACAAAGCCCGGAGCCATCATAATCGATGAAATCGATAATTGCGATCAAGGAGGCATGACAGAGTTGACAAAGTACATCAGAACAAGCAAGCTGCCTGTGATATGCATAGCCGACGAGGCGTACAACAAGGCGCTGAAACCACTGGCGTCGTCTTCACTGCTCATGCGCCTCAACCGCCCCCCACCAGAACAGATCGCCAATTTGCTGTTGTACATTTGTACTCAGGAGCAGCTCGTCGGCAGACTCAACATTGGTTCGGCCAAGGCCCTTGCGGCAGCTTGCAATTGCGACGTGCGCCAGTGCATTCTGGAGCTCTACATGGCAACCAGGTCGGTCAGAGCAAACCTGTCTATTCAGCGCAACGAGGACGGCCTGGTCTGCGACAAACCTCTTGGTCCTTTTGAGATTCTGGCAAAGCTGTTTGCCGGAGGGCCCCGTAATATCGGCCTACTTGAGCGGTTACATACAATGGACAGGTCGCTCGTGCCGCTCATGGTCGCCGAAAACTACGTCAAATCAGCGTCACTGCAAAAAGACTTGGACAGGCTTGTTGCGGTGTCAGACTCTATTTCGATAGGCAACGTCCTCGAGGGTGGCATGTTGAAACACGGCGCCTGGGACGTGCAAGACACATATGCCCATTTCGCCACGATTCGGCCAGCCGCTTTGTGTTCCTTAAACACTTTGTCCAGCCAGTTGATTGCAAGGGCAGAGTTCCCTGCGGTGCTGAGCCGCATGAGCACGACAAAGAAGATGGAGGGCTTGATACGTGACATGGCACTGAGGATCACTGCAACTCCATTCGCTCAGCGGCAATCAGCATCCTCTGTGGCACTGGAGTTGATGGATTTTTTCAGATTCAAGTTTGTTGGGAGACTGGCCTTGGCAGGTCCCAAAGTCGTTGCGTCTGAGATGAATGAGTATAGCTTGGACAAGACAGATTGGGACTTGTTCCTATCCACTGCTTTCAGCAAAGAAACTCTCAAAATCTCGGCGGCGGGCAAGGCGGCGTTGACCAAGGCATTTTCGACACATAGAGCAAAACGGGCCAGATCAGTTTCAACAATTGATGAAGAAGAAGAAGAGGAGGAGGACCAAAAGAGACCTCGCTATAGTTAAAGCCCAAAAAAATGGAGGCCCGTTGCTAAATCAATCTTTTTTTCCAAAAAAAAAAAGAAATGTCAAGAATGGCGTGTCTGGTAGAAGGCGGAGAATGGGTTGCCGGAATGACTCCTCTGAGTTCATACTGTGCAAGCCAAAGCCCTGATATGTTACCAGCCTATCCGCCAAGCGAAACAGATATTCTAGACCAAAAACATAAAGCGCCGCCTTCTCCTTCAGGAGGAGATGTCGACGAAGCGTTGATAGACAGTGTTAGCGAGAATGTTCGTATGAGATCGCACATACTCGACATCCCAGACGCTGCAATAACAGGAATAGGACCAAAAGACGCCACAGTTCTATGGCCACTCTGTCCTGGCGATGTGGTCTGGCGCAGCTTTCCAAACGGTAACTTTGATACCAACAGGAGAGTCGGCATTTACCTCAGCAAGGGTCTCATTATGGACCTCGGTGTCATGACTAGAGCAATTTCGAAAATTGAGGGTCGCATTTACTGGAGTGCCACAGAGCTCAATGACGAAGAGAGGGCCAAGGTCGTAAGTATAGCCACGTTTGGTTTGGAAGGGTCGGTGAGATGTGGTGTCTACAACACTCCGTTGGGCTCTGTTGCTCGTATTTGGACTGTCATTATGGCTATTGCCTGTAATGGCGTTCTTCTGAAACGGCTTTACCGTCCTGACGCTCAACACATAGCCGTCTATCTCCATAGCCGCCAATGGCTTGTTGATGGGCCGGGTGCTCTGACTCTACGTCTTGTCTATCCAGTCTACTTTAATGGCACCTTCAACAAACATAGCGTTACAGGCAACGATATCACGTTCCATGGCTCTGTGGTGCAAAGATGTGTTATAAGCTCGACAGACAGGGCCGAAGAAGGCGGCATTCCAGATATGCCCGACAGCTACATTAAACTGGATTGTGGATTCACAGAGACGTACCACTCGATACCGTTTGCAGAAGAACTGTATAGACAGAAGCGCGACGTCCAGCCGTATCACGACCCTTTTTCAGGAGTTTTTCTTGCCGAGGATCAGGTAGCTGAGATCTTTCTAGCCGCAACGGCATTGAGCACCAGCGAGGAAACCATATAATAAAAAATTGTTCTAACTATATCAAACTATAGAAAATGCAAAAACAAAAAGAGGAGCGACATGGCAATCTATGGCACCTCTCTACACAACAACTCAGGGAAATCATGATATGTAAAGGGATTACTCTGCCGGCTAGCGGTTCTGGCAAAGGGCTCAAACTTGGAAAACCAGTAAAGCGAGACTACATCAAGGCCATAGAAACGGCTCTTGGAGGCGCGGATAAAGTACCAAAAATGCGAGACAAGGATGCTAAAGTAAAACCGAAACGACAGACAGGACAGTTATGGGCGGCCACTCTTGTTCCCTTTGTTGGAAAAGTCGGCGGCAGCTACTGGGAAAGCCTGATAGAGCTGGAAATTGGGACAGCATTGCCAGAAAGGTGTATTTCGGCTCACGAAGGTT
>JARLHW010000167.1 GCA_031292075.1 Desulfosporosinus sp. | reverse complement strand
TCGAATACAATTTAGTCATATTGCAAACAGTGTATCATATGCATAAAGATTCGGTAGATATGGTTTATGAATGTGGGTGAACGATTATACGAGTATTGAGGGCTTATTTCTTCTTATCGTTGTTGGCCCCCGCATTCGGCGCTGCTGGCTTGGGCTCCTCAGGAGCAACCATTTTTGGATCCTCCTTTCGCTGCTTGAGCAGCTCCAGTATCATATCCATTTTCTTCTCGATCGCGCTCATTCTCGACTCAAGCAAAGCTGTGGCTTTAGAATTTGCTGCAATGGCTACCTGCATTGCATCTGATTCCTTCTTGAGCGGGAACTGCGTGCAGATGCACTTCAGCTCCTCGTAGCCGTACTTCTGCGCAATTCCCATAGCCTTTTCCAGGTTTTCAGGCTTCAGATTCCTTATCAGAAAAGAAATGCAGGTATTTTTCAACTCATCGCAGCTGCATTCTCGCGCAAGTTCTATATAATCATAAACGTTTTCAAAAGCCAGCCCCTTTATCAGTAATGAAGCGCATTCACTTTTTAGCATCTCGCTGTACTTCCACGCGAATTTCATTGTGTCAATCACATTTCCTGGAGTCAGTAGCTTTATCAGAAGAGAGATGCAAGCAGTTCTCAGATCCTTGCTAATACTATCCGGCAGCGAATACGCGTATTTCGTAGTCTCTCGCACGTTTTCAGGCTTCAATTTATCTATCCGTCTTTTCAGGAGTTTGATGCAGGGCTCACTTAGATTCAAACTTGTAGCCAGCTCTATGAATCCTTCTATATCGTCATCGTTTATCACAACGTCCTTGTGGTGAATTTCCATCAGCACCATCTCTAGCAAACGTGTGTTTACGTAATGCTGGAGCTTTAGGTAAAAGTGCATATCGTTATAAGATCTACCTTCCTTGGACAAGAGATGCAGGAAAGGTTCGATAACAGATTTACTCACGTCGTACTCTGTGCGTTCGTACCGGAACGAGAAATCTGAAGGCGTGACTATTGTGACCTTTTTATCAATCACAAAGAATACGTCACCGATCGTGTGAATGCTTCCAAGAGCACCTGACGATAATCCAGAGAGGTAACCCTTCATTGTTTGAATAATTGCATTTATACAGTTCCCTAATATAGTGTCTTGTTTCACACCATTCTGAAATGACGCAATCTTCGCACAGTACTGGGGTTTTGGGGTTTTGGGGTTTTGGGGTTTTGGGGTTTTGG
>JARLHW010000166.1 GCA_031292075.1 Desulfosporosinus sp. | reverse complement strand
GGAGGCTATTTTGCGAAGCCGTTAAGTTTTCATTTTTGAGGTCCTCAAAAACGCAAAGTCAAAATGAGCCAAGCTACGCTGGGAAATTTTTGACTTGGAGAAAAAATCGTAGTTGACCAAAAAAAATCCAGACAGTGGATTAGGCTAAGTCACTCGTAAATGGGATTATATAGGTGTTATCTGGACCAGGAAAATTTGAGATGTAAGCCAAAACACAGCCAATCAGGTTTTTGAAGAGTACTGAAAAATAAAGATATATATTACAGTATGTATATATACACTGTGATATATATAAAAGAATAATAGAGCTAATCGAAGCCTCTGAATTCATTTTCGACTTTGCGAAAAAAAAGAAATGAAAATAGGTTTGACGAAATTAATTTTTAATAATTTTTGAAAAAAAAGAACATTATAAACAATGAGTGATATTACATAACAATATATTCATAATAAATGAAGCGTGAATCGAAGCCTCTGAATTCATTTTCGACTTTGCGAAAAAAAAGAAATGAAAATAGGTTTGACGAAATTAATTTTTAATAATTTTTGAAAAAAAAAGAACATTATAAACAATGAGTGATATTACATAACAATATATTCATAATAAATGAAGCGTGAATCGAAGCCTCTGAATTCATTTTCGACTTTGCGAAAAAAAGCCGATTGTATTTGTTGTAAAGATATGTCATAAAACATTAGATAAATTGAAACTAATTTTTAATAAATGATTGGTATTCGTTAATTTTATTTGTTTGTATTTACATCTCCCATTGGGAAGGGTTTTTGTGGACCCATATAATAGTTTGTCGGGTCGTTTGTATAGCGGACACCCGGAAGCTTTCTTCTTTGTGGCGGGGCCCATTTCATATGGAGTCCGTTAGTGCACTTTATGTTACCACAAGTACGGGTTATTACATATTTTTCCCATCCATCATCTTTGGTATTTGGTTCTACACTTTCCATCCATAAAACTAGCCATATAAAGGGTATTTCTTTCATTATTTCCCATTCTAATTCTTTTTCAGCTTCCATATATTTTCTGATAAATGCTGGTAGGGTGAGTTTGAACATTCCTCTGCAATTATTCTCGTCCTTCAAGAGACATCCTTGACAGTTCTCTGGGGTTGGTACTCTCTCTGATTCTTTCCTGCGAGTATTGATAAAATAAGCAATGTATGTCTCTAAATACGGGATAGGAATACCACCATCGTCGGTATCTACAGGCGGCATCGTTTTACTTTTGGTTTTCTTTGGCCTCACTACTTTTGGCGATATCTGGTTTAGAGCTTCGCAGAAAAGTAAGTAATTTTGTGCGGATCTAGTACTTGGAATAAATTCTTTAATTGGTGGATTGGATGGGTCATAACTTCTGTCATAAGTCAAACATTTCTTGGGTAATGTAGGGCCTTTAGGTTGGCGGGGCAATGCCGGATTCTTGCGTTTGTTGGGTTGTTTGTGGTCTTCTTCTTCTTCTTCTGAGCTATAAGAGTTGGCGGGGAAAACTCTTTCAGAGAATTGGGTTCTTCTTGTATTTACCATTCTATAATTTGCTATAATTTGCTGTCCCCCCTCAAAGCGATAAACCCGCCAAGTCACAACTCGCGAGGAGTCATGAAATGACGGGTGAAAAACCTAAGTTATAATAAATTGTAGTGAAGTTGATTTTATTTTTCTATTTACATATCCTGCTGGGTTTTTATGGCAGGGCCCATTCCATATGGAGTGCATTTGTACACTGTGTATCACCACAAGTACGGGTTATTACATATTTTTTCCAATCTGTCTCCTCGGTATCTGGTTTTTTATCTTCCATCCATAAAACTAGCCATATAAAAGGTATTTCTTTCGTTATTTTCCATTTTAATCCTTTTTCAGCTTTCATATATTCTCTGATAAATGCTGGTAAGGCGAGTCTGAACATTCCTCTGCAATTATTCTCATCTTTCAATGTGCATCCTTGACATATAAGAGCATAACGCGTTCTATCTGCAGGTTTTCTATGGCTGTTAATACGATAGTTTATAAAGGTTCTTAAATAAGGGATAGGAACACCATCATCACCGGTTTCTATAGGTGGCATTGATTTAGATGTGGTTGGCTCTTTTCTCACTACTTTTGGGGAGATCTGGTCTAGAGCTTCACAGAAAAGTAAGAAGTCTTCTGCGGATCTACTACTTGGATTATATTTGCTTTCTGGCGGGTTGTCTGGGACATACTTCTTTTTCTTTGTTAAACATTTCTTCACTAATGTCGGGCCTTTGGGTTGCCGAGGCAATATTGGATTCTTGCGTTTGTTGGGTTGTTTGGGTTCTTCTTCTTCTGAGCTATAAGAGTCGGTGGGGAAAACTCTTTCAGAGAAGTGGGTTCTTCTTGTATTTACCATTGCTAAAATTTGCTATAATTTGCTGTCCCCCCTCAAAGCGATAAACCCGCCAAGTCACAACTCGCAGGGAGTCATGAAATGACGGGTGAAAAAACCTAAGTTATAATTTATCGCATTTTCCTCAAAGAGGTAAACCCGCCAAGCCACAACTCCATAAAGAGTCATGAATTGACGGGTTATATACTTCTGTCAATACTGTATATATTTTTATATCTATACAGTTACCTCCTCCTTTTACAGAGTTGGTCCAAAAACAACAAAGTCAAAAAAAAGGACAAGTCCTTATCTTTGACAAAGTTGAAACACATCTCGAATCTGAAAGACAATATTGATCAAGTACTGTCATTCAAACCAAGATGCGGTAGATCAGCAAGACTAGAGATGTGATCAATATCACTACTCGAGCTTCAATACCTTTGGTAAGTTACTGTCGGACGTTCGGAAGTCTCCATTCTTTTATCAAGTTTGGGACTTTACGAGCGTCAGTGAGTCGACAAGAAGCCTTGTCTCGCCCAGGTACGACAGTAGGTCCCTTCAATGAGGGGTCATAAGTGGTCTCCTTATTTGATACGGCCCACTTCTTTTTGATTGCCACCAAAATGAGGTAATAGTTATTATCACTCGTTAGAAGCGAGCCTTACTCAGCATCACAGTAAGACTCATAACTTAGAGGCTTTCAGTTATACATCTACGTGCGTGGCGAAAAATCACATCCTTTCAAATGGATCTGCAACTAAATGCACGGCAAAGCTGTTCCTCTCGTACTAAGATTTACTACTGGCACCGAAATTGGTTAGTAGGGTAAAACTAACCTGTCTCACGACGGTCTAAACCCAGCTCACGTTCCCTGTTAGTGGGTGAACAATCCAACACTTTGCGAATTCTGCTTCGCAATGATAGGAAGAGCCGACATCGAAGGATCAAAAAGCCACGTCGCTATGAACGCTTGGCGGCCACAAGCCAGTTATCCCTATGGTAATTTTTCTGACACCTCTAGCCTCAAACTTTGAGATCCTGTATTGCTACAGAAACTAAAGGATCGCTGGGACATGCTTTCGCATCTAATACCTTTACTGGAGGTATTAGTCAAGCCATCTATTGGCCTTATCCGCAACACAAGGTTTCTGACCTTGTTGTGATGACCTTTGTACACCTGCGTTATCTTTTAACAGATGTGCCGCCCCAGCCAAACTCCCCACCTGGCGATGTTCTCCATCGATCATGAACTCGAATTCTTTGTACCAGAAAAGTGTATCGCTACACTCGTTCTCTTATGAAGTTAGTAGAATAACAATAAGGAGTAGTGGTATTACATTGACGCCGGAGCTCCCACCTATACTATACCTCCTTCGTTATTCTACAACGCCAGACTAGAGTCAAACTCAACAGGGTCTTCTTTCCCCGCTAACCAACCCAAGCCCGTTCCCTTGGCTGTAGGTTCGCTAGACAGTAGGTAGGGACAGTGGGAATCTCATTGTTCCATTCATGCGCGTCACAAATTAAATGACGAGGCATTTGGCTACCTTAAGAGAGTCATAGTTACTCCCGCCGTTAACCCGTGCTTGATCGAATCTCTTCACTTTGACATTCAGAGCACTGGGCAGAAATCACAAGGTGTGCAGGACCGTTACGATTCGGACACCTTGCTTTGTTTTAATTAAACAGTTGGATTCCCCTAGACTCCATGAGTTCTCGTATTGTGACTAAACGTCCATTGTGCGACCTCACAAACAAGTTTGCTCAGCCTGCTACTGCACTACGCTCAGCAACAAGTAAAAGCTTATCCTAACCCGAGGGCCAGGTCCACTCCCACTTGCGTAACCTTGCGGCGCCAAGTTTCATACAGCAGCCAACGAACATCACTACAAGAGCCAACCTTTCCACCGAAGCAACAAGTCTATTTTGCCGACTTCCCTTACCTACATTGCTCTAATAGGTCAGAGGCTGCTAGCCTCGGACACCTGATGCGGAATTCGGTACGGACTAAGTCACAGGATTGAGTCCAGAGCTGAATTAGATTTTAACTTATGCACGCGAAGACCCTCACAAGCCATAAGACTTGCCCTTCTAACCCGCAAATAACAGAATCTCTGCTGCACGCAACTCCTCTGTTACTCGCCACCAGCTAATCTGCCGAAGCTTCATAATCTAGTGCTGGTTATTAAGGAGAAGAGAAAACCCTACCGGAGCTCCACGCACATGGCTCTAATCCACACTCCGCGTCGCCGCGTCAGACTTGATACCGAAGTACCCTCCATGACTTAGGTTCAGGAATATTAACCTGATTCCCTTTCCTTGGTAATTCCTACTTTAGGACTATTCCTAGTGTTAACCACCAAGTTAGGACCGACTAACCCCTACATGAGCGCCAGAGGTAGGGAAACCTGGTCCGCTACGACCTTCAAAGCTTTTGAACCCATGATTGCTCATGGGAAGTTGAAACTCGTAAGAATGGTTGCTACTACTACCAAGATCTGCACTGATGGCCGCTCCACTCCCAGTCACCCAAGAGCTTCGCAGCAACCATCACGCCTGCCTACCCTCTCTTCAAGAAATCTAGAAGAGAGACTAAGGATCGGCTACCGGCTTAGCCGTCATCCATTTTCGGGGCTAATTCATTCGGCGGGTGAGTTGTTACACACTCCTTAGCGGATACCGACTTCCATGGCCACCGTCCCGCTGTCTTCATGAATTAACACCCTTTAGTGGGTATTAAACCGGTATTGGACGCCTTTCCTTATTGTTTACGGTTGAACCCGCTTTACCTGATCTGCTTACCAAACCACGGCCCACTAGAGATCCTTATTAAACCGGTACTTCCATTAAGTAAGCTCCGGATATTGCCCATTTAAAGTTTGAGAATAGATTGAAGGCTATCAACCTCCAAGATCTCTAATCATTAGCTTTACCTGGCAAAACTAATTGAAGATCTCCGCTATCCTGAGGGAAATTTCGGCAGGAACCAGCTACTAGGCGATTCGATGAGTCTTTCGCTCCTATACCCAGCTCGGACGAGCGATTTGCACGTCAGCACCGCGGGAGGTCCTCCACCAGGATTTCTCCTGGCTTCAACCAGTCCGGGCATAGTTCATCACCTTTCGGGTACTAGCATATTTACTCTAACTCAGACCGAAAGGCCCGGTTTGTGCTGTTAACACAATACACTTTCATTACGCCTTCACAATTAAGATTGCTACGGCTTGCAGATATGCTAGACTCCTTGGTCCGTGTTTCAAGACGGGACGTTCCCAAATACCATACCAACAATATGCAAAAGGACCGGTTATTTGCGACAAATCGTGAAGACTTGGACCCCGGTACCGCGTCAAGCCGTGAAGCAAGAACGCAGCAAAAAGATCTTCATATTCACAACTCATCTACAACGGCATTATTAGCATGTGTAGCCCAATCCCCGCAAAGCAGGAACAGAGTTGTTGGATACCTATAATGAACCAAAGAGAACACTACAGGAGTCGATACTTGGTTACGCTTAAATCTATGCAATTTCACACTCTTTTCACCCTCTTACCAGAGTACTTTTCAACGTTCCCTCACGGTACTTGTTTACTAACGGTCTCGTGCATTATATTTAGCCTTAGAGGAAGTTTATCCCCTATATTCAGATTGTACTATCAAACAATCCTACTCGTAGATACAATACCTTACAGGACAGAATGAACCGCTAACGGGTCTAACACCCTCTATGGATTCACGTGTGAATACCCTTGCAGGTAATTTCACGATTCTCTATCCAAGGCACAGCATCCGCACCCCACATCTCCAAAGTAAACCTTAGATTCAGGATGGGCTTTTCTCTTTTCCCTCGCAGGTACTAGGAGAATCTCTGTTGATTTCTTTTCCTCCCCTTATTAATATGCTTAAATCCAGGGGGTACCCTCTCACATTAGAGGCTAGTTATAATAAAGATTGGCCATTGAGATTTGCATCTCTTTGGTCAATCCGGATTCAGAGAATCCGGCGTCACCAGCTAGAGCGTAAAATCTAATGATAATACACCTTTTACCAGGATCAATTGATATAAAACTAGCACTCTAACGCAAGTACCTCCGAAGAGGTCCAGTATGTGTTCACCAATTTGATGAATCTCGAAGCTAACGAATCTCATTACATATCGCTTTTTGCCGCGGGCTTCATCGATGCACGAGCCGTGTGCTCCATTGCACAGAGTTAGAATTGGTAAAAGGTTTTCACCTTTTTTACCATAAATGATCCCTACGCAGGTTCACCTACGAAGACCTTGTTACGACTTTTCCTTCCTACAGACGAAGAGATTTAACTGGTTTCCCTTACCTTGCGGCTCGGTCCGCCAGGTTCATCTCTTCGTCCCATCGGTAGGAGCGACGGGCGGTGTGTACAAAAGGCAGGGACGTAATCAATGTGGTATGATGAACCACGCTTACTAGGAATTCCTCGTTCACGAGGATGTTCCAATCCTCGATCCCTGTCATAACGGTGTTTGAAAAGTTTTCCCAATCCTATTAGGATAAGGGGTTAAAAACCATAGCGCTCGCTGGTACCGTTATTGTAGTACGCGTGCAGCCCAGGACATCTAAGAGCATCACAGACCTGTTATGGCCTAAATCTTCCTCATTCTACAAGAACGAATGAAGTCCCTTTAAGAAGCTGAACAAGTCACGTAGGTTTTGGAAAAGGCAAAAAGCCAGTCCCGACAAACTAACCCTTTTCCGAAGAAAAGGGCCTACGGCTAGTTAAAGGCTTAGGTCTCGTTCGTTATCTGAATTAACAAGACAGATCACTCCACGAACTGGAAACGGCCATGCACTACCCACCACACAATCAAGAAAGGGCTATTAACCTGTCAATCAAACTTGTGTCCTGACCTGGTGAGTTTCCCCGTGTTGAGTCGAATTAAGCCGCAGACTCCACTCCTGGTGGTGCCTTTCCGTCAATTCCTTTAAGTTTCGGTCTTGCGACTATACTCCCCCCAGAACCCAAAGACTTAAGGTTTCCCTTGAGTTCTGAGAAGATCGCTGGGATAGTGTCTTCCCAAATACTCGGTTGGTATCGTTTATAGTTGGGACTACGACGGTATCTAATCGTCTTCGATCACCCAACTTTCGTCCCTGATAGACGAGCTTGTGGTGGCCCACGACAGCTTTCGCCTTAGTTGGTCACATGAGGGTCTCAGAATTTCACCTCTAGCCTCATGGTACCCGGGGCCTCACCCTGAGCTCCATTGCAAGCGCTGTACCAAGCTACAGCCGAGCCGAAACTCAACCTTCACTCAAATACAGCTACTCTGCAGTCCCATGCTAAATCGCTCTGGCAGAGTATCATAGCCCGCTTTAAGCACAACGATTTATTTACAGTTGCAACCCAAAGGGGCCTCACGGATGAACCGTGGACAAGTATACACGGGGCAGTTGCCAGACGAGGCCATAAGACCAGCCCAACTGAAGTCCACCTCAAGAAGACAAAAAGGAATTATAACCTCCCTCCGATCATCTCTTGGCGAGACTAACCACTCCATGCACACTCTTAGGTTTACTACGGGCGTTTTAACTACAGCAGTATTAATATACGCTCTTGGAGCTGGAATTACCGCGGGTGCTGGCCAAATTTACCGAATATCAATTCTGGGGTATGATTAGTACCTTGCAATTGACACACTCTTTATCATCGAGTGGGTTTGGACTATACCTTAAGCCGATTTAACAATCAGCCAATAACCATCTAGTCTCTGAACCTTTCTTTTACAAACAAACGCTTGATCAGTAATATGGTGTATTTATTTTGTAAATATTCACAAAACACTTTGGATTATGCGGACAGGCTTTCCTAATCATTTCTGATTGGGGTAAAGATTTCGATAATCGCAGTAAAAAATGACAGTGAGTACGTTCATCGTTTACCGTTTTCTTTTCAATCTTTAAATGGCCTGGTCTTCCACAACCTCCATTACCGCAAAGATGGGATATCGTCCTTGCATCATTAGCTTTCTTGCTAGCTGAAACAGTGTTCAACATTTCTCTACTATGAATACAATTCTTAGTAGTAGAATTAGCAATAATAGCTACGTGATGCACGTACGAATCAGAACCCTTTTTATTCATAAAACGAACCTTAAAACCAGATTTAGTCTTATTTGCAGCACCAATCAGGCATTCACCAAATTCGTGTTTACAAACGTCAACTTTCTTCAGTTCGTCAAGAATAAAAGGTTTCTGTTTTCCGGATTTTCCTTTTTCTCCCTTCTTTGTAGTTAACCATGTATTAAAGACGCGTACAGCAGCTTTCCCTTCAGAAAGTTTAGAAATTCTATCCTTTTCTGGTACTGAAAGCTTACCCATACTGCTATAACCATAATCAATAGTTTTGATTAGAGGGTCATAACCATCTTTAAATTCACTACGATCAATAGATACTGTTATTGATTTAGGAGAGTTTATTTTTGTACTGGAAACTTTCACCTTCTTGCGAAGGATCAAGATTTTTTGTTTAATTGAAACCATTGTATGGGATGCCTAGGTGGTTTCAACTAGGGACTATCCATTCACATCACCCAAAGGGCTTGCCGTGTAGTCTCTAGACCTTCCGGTTTCCCTTAGTACGGAATATTCATCCTTTCGGATTTATACCTCAACAGAGGTCCCGTTTTGGCAAGTAAAGATATGAACCCCATCGCACAAAATAAACTCTCATCAATAGCAGGGTTTGCTTGATAAAAGCTTGGCTGCGGATTACGCCATACCTAACAGCTTGTTACCATCCTACAGGCTTTTCTCCTGTCATAGTTCTTAATTAAAAGAACGGTACTGTTAGGCTTAAAAGAAGCGCTTCCCGCAATTTGGTCATTTTGCCGCTATCACGATAATCAATCGTGGTCAATGCGACTAGCTATCCCATTACTGGGCAACTATTTCCGGCGACAGCGTTCACCAGACTTTTCCTCCAATGGCTGCTCTAAGGGTTATCTACACCCAAATCATGGAAAATTATCAGATGATAATACCTCACCACACTAGGTGTTGAGACACTATATCTTGTCACTACCTCCCCGTATTGGGATTGGGTAATTTGCGCGCCTGCTGCCGTCCTTAGATGTGGTAGCGATTTCTCAGGCTCCCTCTCCGGAATCGAACACTGATTCCCCGTACCCGTCAAAGCCTGGTTTGTCCTTTAAACAAACAACGAGCTGATAGGTAAGAAACACCTCTGCCTGGCCACTAGAAAAAGCAAACCTGAAAGGCCTTATGAAAACCTTGTTAATTCACTTTCCCGCGCCCTTGCGGGCACCTGCTAGCGGTCGATTCCCAATCCCTCTAAACATGTTGCCACATCCAGAAGAACTGAGTTACAATAGCTAGGCTTCAGCACAAATACTATTACCACCCCTTGCGGGGAACAAGTATTATCGCTGCAGTTAACGGTGGTATCCTTGTAAACTTTCCAGTGGCTAGGTGTATAACTGTTATAATGAGCCTTCCACAGACTATCATTATAGTGACTTGCGCCACATATGATTGATCTTACATTTGCATGGCTTAGGCTTTGAGACAAGCATATAGTACTGGCAGGATCAACCAGGTATCACTGGAGCAAAACGAGTTTTACCTTGTTTGCGCTCCGGTTGGATTTCGAGCGTTCGCAGTTGCCTGCTACTGGCTGTCCATCCGAATGCCATTTTAAACTCGATTCGAGTCGAAATGAATAGAAACGTTAGCGTCTCTGAGGTATGGGGGTCCTCTTGCGAGGGTTTCCTGCTTAACGCAGGTAATCGATATTGAAAAACTGTGGCCGTGCGAACGCGGCCCAAGGCTTGCACCTCGGTCCATGAACGTACGGCCCCAGGGGGGTGCGGCGAAACCGCCGCGGTGGCCGTTCAGTAACGAGGCTGTGAGAAGGATGGCAGGGGACTGGTATGGGACTGGTTTCTGACTGGCCCTATTCGCTCTGGCAGGGCCCTATTCGTGGAACTGACTGGCCCTAACGCGTCTGACTGGGCCCTCGTGGTACTATCGCTCTCACCCCTACACCGTCTGGCAGGCCCTGGTACCTCAGGACCGGTAGGGAAACAACCGCACCCCTCCTGGCTCGTATGGACCCGCCCTGCCCAGCCTATATATATATATCCGGTCAATATATATACGGGCTGGGTAGGACCGGGTGAACCACCAGGGGGTTGGTAGTTCACCTATAGGTATATTTACGGTGTCCTATTATTTCAAGGGATCACCATGAAAAATATTTGTTGGTAACCTTGGTACGCAATATACTATATAAGTCATATGAAAAAAGTTTTGTTACTCGGCTGCTGGTGATATAAAGGTCACAACATGTTGATAGGTCCACTGTATAAAAGAACCTCAAAATCCAAAATATCGAAAAATGTCAAAATTTTCGAAAAAAAAATCGCCTAGCTCCCTTGTGTACGGTCACATATATATAGTATAAGTCATACCTCATCGCTAGGCAGCCCGCCTCAAACCCCCTGGAAAATATTTTAGGGTCAAAAATGATTTTACCCCCCTATAAGTACCCTTCTGCGCAACATCATTTTCCTCCAAACCCTCTAGATAAAAAGTTAGCCCAACTACCTTCAATATGATATTATATCGACTATGTGCCGCAAGAAACATTTCGGTAATATCTCCCATAAACGACTCCTAGGTGACATTTTTTGAATTTAGGTACTTATTGGTATGATTAGTATATATACTTAGAAGATCATTTTTCTCTACGGGCCTTCTATCCTGAGGTAAAAAAATTTAAAAATTTAAAAAGTCCCAGCTATAATACATACCACTACACGTTATATATACAAGTATATATATTCATGATTAATATTTGTCCAAAATCAGCGGTTAATAAACATAGGTAAAATTCTATCTCTATTAATACAGTATACTTTACCCCCCTATAAGTACCCTTCTGCGCAACATCATTTTCCTCCAAACCCTTTAGATAAAAAGTTAGCCAAACTACCTTCAATATGATATTATATAACACTTGAGTATATTCACTACATACGTTAAATTTTCTGTAAATGCTTCCTAAGGGTCTCTTTAGAGTTATCCAATTCCTTGGTAAGAAAGAGTGGCTTTGCGGTATAGGTTGTATCCAAATATATCGGTGTATTTCTGTTTATCTAAAATGCGCTATTTTTTCAAACTTGTTGTTTGGATATATGAAACACCCGTGTGTTGGTGTATTAGTATATATGATACTATATACAGGCTTGTTTACTCTTTTAGACATTAGCTTAATGTTTTGCGGGCGAAAAAAAATGATCTTCTACGAGTATGATTTGTCTTGTTTACTGTTATCCTGCTTAATAGTTGCTTAGACTAGATAACGCTTCCTAGCGCTACTGATTTTTCAAGTCTAAAAGTTGATGTATTTTCCAATAAATGTATAGTATAAGTCCACCCCGCGCCAACATTATTTTAGGTAATTATTAGCCTCTACAAAATATCACGCCCGCAAAATTGAGTTTTGCAGTATATCCCCCTGTTTGCTGTGTGTGCGCTAACATCATTTCTCTTTGTCGCATTAGTTAAAAAAAATATTATGATTTTATGAATACATACCCCCCTATAAGTACCCTCTCGCGCAACATCATTTTTGATTATTCGTAAATATTCACAAACAGCACGCAAGCGTTCAAAATGTCGAGCGGGTGTTTGAAAAATATTAACAAATTTATCTGAACCAGTACGCATGTATATGTCATCATATTCAATCTTTAAATCTTTAAATCGTTCGTTAAAAATTTTCTAGCGGGTTTGAAGGCCGCAAAAATTTTATAATCGTATCATGTAGGGGTACACCCTGAAGTAATGTAACAGCGGGAATGACTCCCGCGAAGCGCTTTGCTATTTTTTGTATGCTATTTTTTAGGTATAGTAACATATAGTATGGTATGATACATTTCTCATACCGCAACATGCGGTGAATATCAAAGGAAAAAAAGTTGCGGGGACAAAAATGACTTATCTGGGTGGATGCCAGCGAAGCGCACAAGTCCGCGATCTTGACTCAAAGCGCTTGCTAAATTTTGCGGGTCGATTTTTTGTGTTTGGCATCATAGGGGGGGTATTGTTACATTTCTCATACCACCATATATTCTTATTCTCACTCCTTGCGGGCCACTTATCGGTCTCCGATGCTCTTCCTCAAATCAGAGGGAACTCATGCGAAGCTAGTTTTGTTAATTCACACAATGTATGGGGGGGTTATGGTAACTGATACAACAACTTTAATACCCCTAAAAAATTTTTTTCAGCCCTTTTTTAGTAGGTCGATATCAAATGCAGGTATTATGCCTAATATGGAAACACCCCCACTTACCCATTTTTGGACACCCCATTCCACGGGACCCTCAAACTTTTTTTTTCTTCGTCTGCTGATCCCGCGCCACCAGCGGGGACACCCCCACTTATCCTGTGAATTAACAAAACTAGGTTCGCATGAGTTCCCTCTGATTTGAGTCATCCCACGGTATGCTCTATCAGAATTTAAATAGCCCGCTATAGAGAAATCGGCTTATGAGAAAGGGTACTTATGTAGGGTCCGCGAATATGACTTTATACTTAATTTCATTAGCGGGGTTATACCAATTCAGAGGGGGGGTTTGGACGGCTAACTCTGTATAATCTATAAGGACATCATATAGACATATTATAGTTTATTATTTGTGCGGTCGATTTTGTGTTTGCGGGGTTATAAAAAAGCCATGGGGCAGCATCCCACAACTGGTCTGGGATGTGAACGATCATATATATATTATTAAGGATACCTGCCACTATATGTCCGAGGCTTAAATCGCAGTATTTAAAAAATTTGTAAAATTTTTAACAAAGTCGCTTGATTTTTTAACGAGCGGGATTGGAGCGATTAGCGGCATATTTCTGGTACGCGCACATAGTATATACTATAGTCTATACAAGCGCTTAATCCTGAATCGGTCTCCTAAATTCACAAAAATTCCCGCAAATTATCAAAAAATAGAATACTGTAATACTCACACCGCAAGATACTTGTATACTGTATATATCAATAGAGTATTTGTCTTACGAGGTCTATAAAAACAGTCGCAACGAAGCTTCATCTAATATATATTGTATTATATATCTTATCTATTATATTATATATATATAATATGGTTACTTTTACTCAGAAATGAGTTTGAAATTTTGGAGTCCAAAATTTTTCTAGAGGGTTTGAAGGCCGAACTCGGGGGGTCGTCGCTGGCGGGTAGTCTGAGCGAGACTTAAGATTTCTGCGGCGGGCGATTTTGCGAAGCCGTTGATATTTTGCGGGGTCGGTCCACCCATTTCAGAGGCACGTTTTATCGAACTATTGTATATTATATATGTATTACACTAGTATATATTATACGATTTACAAGTACTGTATTTTATTTAGACAAGCGGAAGACTGTTTTGAGCCAAGACCATAGGTTAAAAAAAACAAAATGCAGACAGTGGATATGATTACCTAACCTTTAGCCGATACTACATATATATAAGTATTTATATATTCACCCTCACTGAGGTTAAAAATGCAGCCATTAATTTTTCTTGGGACTTGGAGAAAAAAAGGCCAAAATTTTTTTTGACTTGGAGAAAAAAAGGCCAAAATTTTTTTTGACTTGGAGAAAAAAACGGCCTTTTTTGAAAAACTTGCGGTCGTTTTTAAGAACAATCTCGGTTGTAAATAACAATATGAAAGGGGTATGTGAACCTGTAAAACTTACGCTGGGATGCTAAACGCTTGCCCATCGTTTTTTTTTGTATTTTTTGTATAATCATTATATTTGATATAATATGATATAGTATATATATATATAATATGATTACTTTTACTCAGAAATGAGTTTGAAATTTTGGAGTCCAAAATTTTTCTAGAGGGTTTGAAGGCCGAACTCGGGGGGTCGTCGCTGGCGGGTAG
>JARLHW010000165.1 GCA_031292075.1 Desulfosporosinus sp. | reverse complement strand
GGCGCACAGCCAGGTACCGCATTTTATGAAACCGCACAAAAGTGGTTGAAAGATGGCAGGATTGGCAACGTGGTAGCTTATGATAATCAGGCAACACTGATGACAGCTGTTAACATGGGCAAAGTAGACGCCGTTGTGACCGACGGAATTGTCGCAGGCTATACTCTATCGAAGGACAGTTCTTTAAAACTAAAGCTTTTATCCCCTTACCAACCAGAGGCCAGCGGTCAGATTGGTGCAGCGGTCCGCTTTGCTGATAAAGATTTTCTAAATGAAATAAACAAGACTCTGAATGAAATGAAGAAAGACGGAACTCTGCTGAAAATATTAAATAACTATGGCTTGACAAAAGATTATTATGTGGGTGTTGAAGAAGGTATTACAAAAAACGTTAAGTAAGAAATATCATGGGGAGAGATGTTGAGCTTCTCTCCCCGCATTTTTGGAGGAGTAATTATGCTGGAATTTCAGTACTATTTGCCGGTCAATCTCGTGTTCGGTCGCGGAAAATCAGATACCATAGGTGAAAAAGCAGCCACACTGGGCAAGCGTGCCCTGCTCGTTACCGGCGGCAGCAGCACCAAACGCTCTGGCCTTTTGCATAAGATTGAGGCACTACTGCGAGAAAATGGTGTTTCCTTTTGTTTATTTGATAAGGTTACCCCGAATCCTTTGACTACCACAATCTATGAAGGGGCAGCCTTGGCAGCCTCGGAGGGTTGCGATGTAATAATCGGCGTGGGTGGAGGCAGCAGTATCGACGCTGCGAAAGGTATCGCCTTTCAAACAGTAAACGGCGGTGATATCAATGACTTTGTTTTTGGCCGGAAATTTGCTGATCAAGCGCTGCCCGTTATTGCCATACCTACCACTTGCGGTACCGGAAGTGAAGGCAACGGCTTTGCTGTAATGACAAATCCAGAAACCATGGATAAAAAATCTCTGCGCTGTAATGCCATTGTGCCTGTATGTTCAATAATCGATCCGCTGCTCATGACTACCATGCCAAAATCCACATTGGCTTGCGTTGGTTTTGATGCACTTTGTCACAGTATGGAGGGTTATTTGTCCTCTCTATCGCAACCGCTGGCAAGAATACAGGCTCTGGAAGGCATCCGTCTATGTGCCCAAAGTCTTGGCAAAGTGTATGATGATCCGTCAGATCTTGACAGTTGGGAGCAAATGTCTTTTGCGAGTACGCTTGGCGGAATGGTTATTAATACAGCGGGCGTTACAGCACCTCATGGAATGGAACATCCTGTAAGTGGTTTAAAAAATATTGTCCATGGCAGGGGACTAGCAGCGCTTACCCCGGTAATTTTTGCAGAGTCAATCAGTGGAGCACCTGAGAAATTTGCCGTTATTTCCAAACTCTTAGGAGGCAAGGATGAAAATGACTGCGTACAGAAAATTAAAGAATTACTTAATAAAATCGATTTAGCAACAACCCTGGGCGAACAAGGAATTACGCAGGAAGATGTGGATTGGATGGCGGAAAATTGCCTGAAAGTTTCTGCAGCTGGTATCTATAATCATCCTGTTGTATTTAGTTTAGAAGAAATTAAACAGATCTACCGAAAAGCCCTATAAAAATATTAATATAAAGGAGATAATTATTATGCTTAGAGATGCTTTACCAAAAATAAAGACAACTTTGCCGGGACCGAAGGCCAAGGCAATAATAGACAGGAGAGGTGATGCTGTCCCAGACGCCATAAAATGTCCTTATCCCTGTGTAATCAGCAGAGGTGAGGGTGCAATGTTTGAAGATGTGGACGGTAATATTTTTCTCGATTGGGTTGGAGGAGTGGGTGTACTGAATATCGGGTACAGTCATCCTGAACTGATAGAGGCCGTAAAAGAACAGTCTCATAAATATTTCCATGCTATGATGAACATCGTGACTCATGAAGGATATATTGAGCTTGCCGAAAAAATGAACCAAATTATTCCCGTCAAAGGTGAAAAAAGAAAAACAATGTTTGTAAATTCCGGCGCGGAAGCTATTGAAAACGCCGTAAAAATAGCTAAGTCATTTACCAAGAGACCTAATATCATTGTTTTTTCGGGCGCCTTTCATGGTAGGACCCTGCTTGCTTCTGCTATGACTTCGAAAAAGGCTTATTCTTCCGGTATTGGCCCATTTCCGGATGGGGTATACCGTGCAGAATTCCCCTATTTATTTAGAGGACCAACAGGATATACGGAAGAAGAAACCATAGCTTATTATGTGGAAAAATTTAAAAAAGTATTTGAAGAAGCTTCACCGGTAGACTATGTGGCGGCAATTGTTTTGGAGCCTGTACAAGGAGAGGGCGGCTTTATTCCTGCACCTTTGGAGTGGGTCAAGGCTGTCCGAAAAATATGTAATGAAAACGGTATACTAATGATTGCCGACGAGATTCAGACAGGTTTTGCACGTTCGGGCAAGATGTTTGTTTCAAACTACTGGGCTGAGGCTGGTTGTGCTCCTGATATTATTACAACTGCAAAATCCATTGCCGGCGGAATTCCACTTAGCGCCGTTACTGCCAGTGCCGAGATTTTTGACGGTGTTAAAAGCGGTATTATCGGTGGTACCTTCGGCGGAAACGCGCTTGCCTGCGCGTCTGCACTAAAGGTTATTGAAATTATCGAGCGTGATAATTTGTGCGCACGTTCTCTGGAGATTGAAAATAAATGTAAAGAGAGATTTAACCTGTGGAAAGAAAACTATGAAGAGGTCGGCGACGTTAGGGGCATAGGTTGTATGATGGGTATTGAATTCGTTACCGACAAAAAGAGTAAGAATCCTAATCCCAAATTGGTTTCGGATATTATTTCCTATGCGACCACAAAAGGTTTGATCGTAGAAAGTGCGGGAAACTATTCAAATGTCATAAGATTCTTGTGCCCATTGGTTGTAACTGATGCACAGCTTGAATGCGGATTGCAAATTTTACAGTCAGCCATTGAGACATGCAGATAAAATTGAATATCTCACAATAATACATCGTGTCTTAGTTCGTTTTCGGGAGGTAAATGGGGATTATAATTTAGGGCTATATTTGAAGAGAATATTATAAGTAGAACAGAGAGTGTTGCAAAACTACTACGAAGTAGTTAGCAACACTCTCTGTTCTATAAAAAAACTTAGTTACCACGCAGTTGTGATTGTTGAACTTGTAACAAGTATATTTAGATAGTCGGACAGAAGATGCTATAATAGATATATGCGTAGCAAGAGAGAAAAGTGGTGCATCTGGTGTGATGAGAAAACAAAAATCGGTCGGTTATTTTACTCGGGAACGATGGATCTATTTTCAATTAGCTCTTATCGTTATGCTAATCCTGGGGCGACTGGTTTGGATGCAAGTATACCAAGCAGAGACTTTAAGTGCTAAGGGACTAGATCGCAGAATGATTAGCCAAAACTTGTTGCCGGAGCGGGGAATAATTTACGATAATAAAGGCAATGTGTTAAGTCGAAGTACGCTTGTTCAAGAAGTATATGGTGATCCGCGGTCGCTTACTCAGCTTATTAGCAAACATCAATACACGAAGATGTCTAAGGATGAGATTGCTCAGAAATTAGGTAGCATTCTAGGTCAAGATCCGAAGACCATCTTAGGAAAACTCAATGAAGATCAACAATGGGTCAGTTTTGCTCACCAAGTGGAGATTGACAAGACCGATCAAATTCGTCAACTAAAGATTCCTGGCATAGGGTTTACGGATGAACAGAAGCGAGTCTATATGCTAAACTCTTGGGCTTCTTCTGTCTTAGGATTTGTCAACATGACTGGTCATGGCGTAGGTGGGATAGAGGCCTATTATGATAAGTTTCTCTATGGAACTCCAGGTTTTTCTATGATGGAAGGAGACTCAAATCATCAGGAAATTCTGGATACACCTTCTCAAACGAAACCTCCTCAACCTGGTGATAATTTAACCTTGACGCTTAATATTACAATTCAATCATTAATCGAGCAGCAGTTAGATGATTTGGAGAAAGCGACTCAAGCAAAAAGCGTTACTATTTTGGCTATGGATCCTAAAACTGGGAAAATACTCGGAATGGGTGCCCGACCCACATTTGATCCTAACGATTATGCCAAATCTTCCCCCGATGACTGGGTCAACCGAGCCATCAGCATGAATTATGAGCCAGGCTCTACCTTTAAAATCGTTACAGGTTCGGCTGCTTTGGAAGAGGGAGTAATTACTCCAGACGAGCCTTTTAGCGATCCTGGCTATTTGCGCGTTGGACCCCGAATTATCGAAAATTGGGATTACGGTATAAGACCCGCGGGTACTATCAGCTTTACACAAGGGATGGAGCAATCCTCGAACGTTGTCTTGGCTCAGGTTGGACAAAAACTTGGGTTGCTTAACTTTTACAAATATCTTAGAGCTTTCGGTTTCGGTGTCAAAACAGGTGTGGATATCGCTGGAGAGGAAAGTGGTTTGCTTGTTCCCCAAAATAAGGCTCGGGATGTTGATTTAGCGACTATGTCCTTCGGACAATCTAACATGGTAACGCCTATCCAATTGATGACAGCGTTCTGTGCTGTGGCGAATGGAGGCACTCTTTATAAACCGTATGTGGTTGATAAAATTACTGATCCTGCCGGAAATATCGTCCAACAAAATCAGCCAACCGTGGTACGCAAGGTTATTTCTAAACAGACGGCAGACCAAATGACCAACGTCTTGGAACATGTCGTTACAGATGGAACTGGGTATTTAGCAGCTATCCCTGGGATCAATGTTGCTGGTAAATCAGGAACGGCGCAAAAAGTTGACCCCAAAACGGGCCAATACTCTACCATTGACTATATCTCGTCATTCGAAGCCTACGCACCAGCAGAAAATCCAATGATAGCGGTGTTGGTGGTTGTGGACAGTCCTAAAGGAGGCGAGCATGAAGGAGGTCCATTGTGCAGCCCTTATGCCAAAACAATTATCCAAGGGGCTCTACAGGACTATAATATTCCTGTAGCTGGAGATACGCAGAATTCTGTTGCCCTAACAGTGAACGATACTCCGGTTCGTCCGGCACCTAAATCCGTAACGCCAGAGCGTCAGCCGCTCGCGGATGAAGCTGTCGTGCCTGATCTCACAGGAATGACGATTCGGCAGGTTGGGGAAACCTTAGAAAAAGTGGGATTGCACTATAATTTCAATGGAAGCGGTCTTGCGTGCCAACAGAGCCTCCCAGGGGGCACGGTGATAATCAAGGGGACAAGTATCGATGTTAAGTTTTCGCCATTGGATCAATCTCCTTAATTATCAGCTTAGACGGATTAATAATAAGGATATTCTCTTGGATAAGTGGGATATTATGAATGATATTGCAATAATAACGGATTTGAATAGAACTAAAAATACTGAAGAACAAACTGAAATGATGAAGCGAAGGATGATTTTATGGCAACAATTAAATTTAAAGCAGTAGCTTTACTTAATGAAATCCATATAAATAAGATCGCTAGCCATTTCGGTATCAATCACAAATTCAAATGGGAGGAATCGCTTAGACTAAATGATGTTGATCTAAAGGGAATTATCCGTGAATCAACAGGTAAGTCAATCTATGTATTCCCTTTTGGCAGCATTGTCTTTATGAACTGTGAGCATCATGAAATAATGGATCTAATACATTACTTGGGGCGTATTGAAAAAAGCTTGGCTCTAATTACTACTTTAGAATTTTCAGATGATTATAAAATAGAAATATTGCCTGATGAACAACCTGCAATTAATAATGACAACATGATAGTCTCTCATGAATTAAGCTATCAACAAGAAATTGTAGGTACTGTACTGGCAAAGTCAGTTGCCCTAGAGCGTATAGAAATTGATACTGATAAATTGTTAGACGAGATTGAGGATATAGTCGATTATTTGCAACGTGGGTATTTAACTGTATCTGATAAGCAATTAGCCAAAATGTCAGCCCGTATTCTAGGCTTTAGATTAAGTGCCATCTCATATATTATGTTACTTGATAAACCGGAGATTACCTGGATGAACGAAGAGGCAGAAATACTATTTGATAAACTTAGCCCTCTTTTTGAATTGACGGACAGAAGCGAAAACATTAGACTTAAGTCAGAAATGCTGATGGACATTACGAGAGTTTTTACTGAGCTTGCTCACGCTAAGCGGGGCAATAGACTAGAATGGGCGATTATCATCCTTATCATTATTGAAATCGTTCTATCTCTTATTCCCATGATTTTCAAATAAACTAATGAATTATTGCGGAAAATTCCACAGCAAAGGCCGCCTTCTTGAAGTCGGGCGGCCTTTGCTGGATCAAAGGCTAGGTGACAATTTTGAAGATTCATGAGTGTGGATGCATTTCGTGTTCATTGATGGCGATACATCAACTTAAACATAAAGATCTCATTGCGGAGTTTCCTGAAAAAAGGTCCTTAATTTTGGTTAGCGTGAAGTTGTGGGAGGGGTTAATGCAGTCCACACTATATCTGATGAGTTCACTGCGACAAATAATACCGATAAATATTCCATTGTCATCCACAACAGGGATGAAGTTTTGTTCTGCGGCCCGAACGATGAGATTTTCCATTTGAGTGTTGACGGAAACTGGGTTATATTGCGTATGTCTCTTAATTTCATCAAGATAGATTTTTTCGGTATTCATAAAAGTCAAACCCGGTGTGTTTTTCATTTTCGAGAGGAGATCACCTTCTGTCAAAACTCCTACATATTTACCATCATCATCGATGAGCGGGACAGTAGAATAAAGGTGGTATTCCATCCGTTCCAAGGCTTGGCGCATAGTAGAATCGGTTTTTAAATAAACGACATCTTTTTTGGGTAATAGAAAAAAAGCTATGTTCAGTTGTCTAACCTCCAAAGCAGAGAATTTTAATACTTCTTAATTATATTGTCCAATATCTCCTTAAACAATGGACTTAATAGTACCTATTCTGTAAGGATAGCTCGAAAGAACGTATGGGATCCCCAATCCGTTACGAAAGCGAATCTGGACTAGGTAGTGAATGATAAAAAAGTTACTGCTGAAAAAAACAACTCGAATCGGGAGTAAGCTACCACAAATAATTGAACAGATGTTACTTCGGTTAGAGGTCAGAAACCGAACGTCGAAGCTCTAGACATGGATGAGTAAGAAATGAGTTGATTATTTAGGTGAGCGATAATTTTTCAGAAACCGTATTCCGCAGCTGATGGTTGAACAGGCACGAATTATATGCCTTGTATTTGCCGGGCCTTTAGGTTTGGAGAGGATACGATTTACACAGACGAATGGAATTGATGCAGCAGAAGAAATTCTGGATATAGTAGCTGGTCACTTTCAAGGAAGGCAGTTGTATAATATCTCTTTTAGAAGTACAATATATAATGGTAAACAATGGGAAGCAATCATACCCAACAAATGTGAAAGTTATGTGAAACATAATTAATAGGTGTTTTTCAATAGCCTTCATATGATAATATACAAGCATCAAAGGTCTCTAGCGTTAAGAAGTGAGTAAAGAATAAAGAAAAATTACTCAAAATTACTTAATTAATAAAAAATGTCTAAAAATTGGAGTGGTACAATTGAATTCCATAGCTCTTTTTTTTCAAGGAATTGCCCATAGTTATGCTCAGTTCTTTTCTTTAAAGGCCTTACTGGCAACCTTGACAGATCCGGTAAGCTTGGGGATAATAGGTTCTTTAATTATATTAGAAGGCTTACTATCTTCGGATAATGCCTTGGTTTTAGCTGTACTCGTTAGAAATTTACCAAAACGTCAACAAAAGAAAGCGCTATTTTTTGGTATTTGGGGCGCTTATCTGTTTAGGTTCTTAGCCATTGGATTTGGTGTTTATTTAGTTCAAATACGTTGGGTCAAGATTCTTGGGGCCATTTATCTACTCTGGATGGCTGCTAAATATTTCTTTTCCAATAACGGCGATGATGATAATACTCTGGAGGAAAGTGATAAGAGCTTCTGGGCAGTTGTTCTCCAAGTTGAGTTAATGGATATCGCCTTCAGTATTGACAGCGTGCTTGCTGCCTTTGGTGTGAGTGGGAAGGTCTGGGTACTTTTTCTTGGTGCTGTTTTTGGTATTTTGATGATGAGGGGAGTGGCGAGGATCTTCCTCATTCTGATCGAAAAATACCCTGAACTTGAGACAACCGCCTATGTTTTGATTGGTTTAATAGGTGTCAAAATGATGGCTTCGGTGTTTGGCTATGTCATTTCAGACGCATTATTTTTTGCGATTTTAATAGTTGTTTTCTTTAGTACGTTCATTCTACATTACATTCGGGGACGTTTTGGGAAAAAGAATAAAGGAAATACCGTTAAAGTAGAGAAAGAAAGAGTATCATAGAAATTTTCAGGGAAAAGAGGAAATACAAGTGGCTACTATTAACTTGCAAAAAGGCCAAAAAATTGATTTAACCAAAGGAAATCCTGGCTTAACTAAAATTATGGTTGGCTTAGGATGGGATGAAGTATCAAAATCCAAGTCTGGGGGCTTTTTCAGCAGTCTTTTAGGCGGAAAACCTGCAGAAATTGATTGTGACGCGTCTGCTATTATGCTTGATGAACAGAATAAATTAACATCGAAAGAACGTTTGGTTTACTTTGGTCATCTTCAAAGTGCTGACAAGAGCGTAAAACACAGTGGGGACAACCTTACTGGGGGTGGTGAGGGGGACGATGAACAAATTCATGTGGATTTAACCCTAATTCCTCATGGCGTTCAAAAAATTGTTTTTGTCGTTAACATCTACGATTGCATAAAACGAAAACAGGACTTTGGACATATTGCCAATGCCTTTATTCGAGTAGTCAATCCAGTCAATGGGCAAGAGCTTTGTCGTTTCAATTTATCTGAAAGCTATGCAGGCAAAACAAGTTTGATTGTTGCGGAGGTTTATCGTCATACGAATGAGTGGAAATTTGCTGCAATCGGTGAAGCGACGAATGATGCGTCATTGAGCGAAATCATTCGCCGTTATCAATAAATTTGTTTATAAGGGAGGTCATTGAATGGCAATTAATTTGCAAAAAGGTCAAAAGGTGGATCTTACTAAGTCCAACCCAGGTCTGACAAAAATTATTATTGGTCTTGGCTGGGACGTTAACAAGTATGATAGTGGCAAAGAATTTGACTTAGATGCTGCTGCCTTTATGTTAAATGCTGAAGGAAAAGTTGCGGACGATAAGTATTTTGTTTTTTACAATAACCCTAAAAGTGCCGATGGATCAGTTACCCATACGGGCGACAATCGTTCGGGTGTAGGGGATGGAGATGATGAGCAAATTATAGTTGACTTAGCAGTTGTTGCCAACAGCATTGCTAAGATTTCTTTTGGGATTACGATTCATGAAGCTAAAGAACGTAAGCAGAATTTTGGGCAAGTCTCCAATGCATACGTGCGTGTTTTGAATGAAGCTTCAGGTGAAGAGCTCATTCGTTATGATCTTGGTGAAGATTTTTCTGTGGAAACCGCTGTCGTTGTTGGGGAGCTTTATCGTAATAATGCAGAGTGGAAATTTAATGCGATTGGTAGTGGTTATCAAAATGGACTTGCGGGGCTCTGCCAAGATTTTGGATTAGACGTATAATTCAGAGGTCAGATATCAGTGGCCGGAGCTCAGAAGTTAGTTTTTCTAAGAGATCGAACACTCAATCTTCGTTATATGGCCTGAAATTTGATGGATAAAGGGAGTGTTTCTTATGGCGGTTATAAGCCTGCAAAAAGGCCAAAAAATTGACTTAACTAAGGGAAACCCTGGGCTTTCGAAGGTTATTATTGGCTTAGGGTGGGATACAAATAAGTATTCAGGTGGTTTCGATTTCGACTTAGATGCTTCTGCTTTTTTAATTGATAAAAATGGTAAAGCAGGCGGTATCGAAGATTTTATTTATTACAATAATCTTGTCGGCGGAGACGGTTCTGTAATCCATACTGGTGATAACCTTACTGGAGACGGTGAGGGAGACGACGAACAAATTAAGATTGATCTAGTCAACGTACCTGTTCATGTTGATAAAGTTGCCATTACAGTAACAATTCATGAGGCGATTGCCAGAGGACAGAACTTTGGCCAAGTATCGAATGCTTTTGTGCGCATCATCAATGAAACAAACGAACAAGAACTTATGAGATATGATTTAGGTGAAGATTTTTCAGTAGAGACAGCTATGGTTGTTTGCGAACTATATCGTCATCAAGGAGAATGGAAGTTTAATGCAGTGGGAAACGGTTTTTCGGGTGGTCTGAGCGCCCTTTGCGCAAACTATGGTTTACAAGTAGGCTGATCTGTTCTTTGTAGAGGCACTCCCGATAGTTGGGAGTGCCTCTTTTCAATTGGCGATTGATCATTAGGGGAGGCCATAAAGAAATAAAATCATAATAAATCTTCCCATAAAAAAATAATATGATAGTTTAAGAGGCTGCTATTAAGTATATTGTATTACATTCAAAATTTAAGGAACCAGTAAATATGCCCGAAATACAGAGGAATGTAGCGATATTTGCTAATTAATGAACAACAAGCCGCTTCATACTGTTTGATATTTGGGGTGTTATTGCTTATGATTAAATGGACATCCATTCGTCAATTTGATGGAACGAATGGTTTGAAAGAAGACTGTTCATAATAGGCAATCAGGGGGTAAGCACAATGGTGAATAAGGGGAGCCGATCCGCCCGTCAATTATTAATGAGCTTAAGTATTGTATTGGCTGGGGCGGGACTCATCTGGGGAATGATTTTGACTTCTCAAGGTGGGGGATGGATTAACACTGGACTGCGATTCTATACTGAAGTTGGAGCGGAGATTTCACTTACTTGGAAATTGGATGGACTGACAGTTTTTTTTCTGTGTATTTTACTCTTGGGGCAAGGCTTTTCCTCTCTTTACTCCCTAGGATACCTAAAGGAGTATGAAGAAAAGAAAAAGTCTCTGCGGTCTTTTTACGTTACTTGGTTTTTATTTCTTGGCAGTATGTATGGCGTATTGTTAGCTGATGATGGCTTTACATTTCTTGTGACTTGGGAAATGATGTCCCTGTTTTCGTTTTTCCTGGTTCTCTATGAACATGAAGACCCTCAAAATCGCAAAGCTGCGTATATATACTTAATTATGACCCATGTCGGAACAGTCTTCATAACCGCTGCAACCTTGTTTTTATATACAAAGACTGGCAGCTTCGCGTTTGAAGTGTGGGCGAGTGTGGCTCCCCTGCTAACGACAATCCAACTTAATCTGCTTTTCCTAGCCTTTTTTATCGGATTAGGGACAAAAGCTGGTTTTGTTCCGTTTCACATTTGGCTCCCTTATGCCCATTCGGCTGCGCCAAGTCCCGTATCCTCACTAATGTCTGGGGTTATGGTTAAAGTTGCGCTTTATCTCTTTTTGAGATTAGTGTGGTTGACATTAGGACCCGGACCGGTTTGGTGGGGATGGTTGTTTTTGATAATCGGCGCTTTGTCTGCCACTGTCGGCATACTTTCCGCTTCAGTACAGTCGGATCTTAAGAAGTTGCTCGCTTATTCTACTATAGAAAATGTGGGTATTCTTGGCATGGCTTTAGGCAGTGCTTTCCTAGCCAGGTCTTGGAAAAATGATGTGGCTATGGATTTAGCGCTGATTGCCTTCTTTTGGCATACGTTGCAACATATGCTTTTTAAATCGTTACTATTTATGGGCGCGGGGAACATAATTCAGGCAACGCATACACGAAACCTCGAGCGGTTGGGTGGACTGCTCAAACGCATGCCAAAGACGGGCCTTGCCGCGCTGATTGGAATAATAGGCATAGCAGCCTTACCTCCCTTGGGGGGATTTTGGGGTGAATTAATGCTATTTCAATCTCTTTGGGTTAACACTGCGAATCTTCTAAATGGATGGAGTAAAGTCCTCTTGCCCTTATTTATCGGAGTTCTTGCCTTGGTGGGTGGATTATCTATGGCCACATTTGTTAAGTGGTTTGGAATTTCCTTCCTCGGACAAGCCCGCTCTCCAATAGCGGCCAAGGCTAAAGAAGCACATCCTGTTCAATATATTACGCCATTTATAGTTGGCGGGTTAGCACTTTTAAGTGTCCTTTGGCCCTCAGCAACCTTAGCCTTGATTAATTTGCCTCTCTTAGTTTTGAGAAATGGTGAAGCTCTTGGTAAAGGGTCGGTTTTAGAGACACCAATCCATATGACTTCGGTCTATCTGATTATCTTTAGTTTGCTGGCAGTGGTTGTTGTGATTTTAAGTAAACGTGAAAGACGGAAAGTTACGGCTACTTGGAATTGTGGTGCGCCCTTAACTCCGGTTATGCAATACACCGCCGGCGGATTAACTAATCCTATTCGAGTTCTTTTTGCCAAAATATTGGGTTCACGCCGTCACGTGGAAGTCGATTTTGCTGAAACTCGTTACAGCTTGCGGTCCCTGACGTATGAAGGGAAAATAAAAGAAGTTTTTGAGGATATCTTTTATCGACCTTTAATCAATGGGCTGCTTTGGTTGGCGTCCCAAATCCGAAAACTGCAAGAGGGGAGTATCCATCTATATTTAGGTTATCTATTAATCACGGTAATCGTCGTTTTAATTGTAGGACGTTAGGAGAGAGACGAGATGGACGAACTATTAATGGTGTTAACCCGCCTACTGATGGGGCTAGGACATTTGGCCTTAATTTTAGTTGCTGCTCCGCTTCTTCAAGGATTCATTAAAAAAAGCAAAGCGTTCTGGCAGATGCGACAAGGCCCGTCAATGCTGCAACCCTACAGAGATTTGAGAAAATTACTGAACAAAGAGGAATTGATTTCAGAACACGCCTCCTGGATTTTTCTTCTGACGCCGCGAGTCGCTCTGGCTGCCACATTAATGGCTGGGCTCGTTGTTCCTAATGCCTGGGGCTGGGCGCCGCTAAGCGGCTGGGGTGACCTATTTTTATTCGGAGCGAGCCTTGGTTTAGTCCGTTTGTTTTTGACCCTATCGGGGTTAGAAGGGGCGGGAACGTTTGGAGGTATGGGCTCGAGCAGAGAACTTTTTGTTGGATTATTAACGGAGCCAGCTTTGCTGCTTGGATTCATAGTGTTAGCGTTTATCACTGAGACAACCTCTCTTCAAGGGATAACATCCGCCTTAGGAAGTGTGTCACCTATTTTTGCCCCCCGTTTATTGGTTATATTGGCTTTGGGAATTGTTAGCATTGCGGAAATGGGGAGAATTCCGGTAGATAATCCGGATACCCATTTGGAATTAACCATGATTCATGAGGGGATGTTGTTGGAGTATTCAGGGACCTCGCTCGCTCTATTAAGTTTTGCGGAGCAGATTAAACAACTCCTATTGCTTTGTTTGTTGGCTCAAATCGTTTGGCCTAGCGGGCTGATCTCTGGGAGTGTTGGGGTAGTAGGGTTACTTTGGGCTTTAGTTTTCGCCGGTGTAAAAGTTACTGTTCTGGGATTCTTTTTTGCTACAGTGGAAAGTCTCTTTGTGAAGCGGAGACTATTCTTACTTCCAGGTTATCTGGCAACAAGCACTGCCGCTGCTATTTTGGCTTTAGTCTCACTCTGGTTTATAAGGGGGCAAATTTAGTAGTGGGTATTTCAGAGAATGAGCTTAATCTTATACTGTTTGTGCTGTTGACGAGCGGGCTGAGCATTGTCTATAGTGCACGGGTGAAAAAAGCCCTGATTTGGTGGACCTTACAAACCTTCGTTGTCTCTATACTTATTTTAGTTCAAGGGGTTTATAGCCATCAAATGGAGGTTATCGTGGTCGGTGTATTATTGCTAATCGGCAAAGCTGGAATAATCCCTGTACTATTGGGGCGTGTTTTGCGTGAATCAAAGACTGAGTGGGTAGGTGAAATCTACTTAAAGCGTACTTCTTCGGTAGTGGTTGCTGGAGCCTTAACATTATTAGCTTATGAAGTGACAAAGCCCTTAATGTCGCTGCCGCAACCAGGTTTTCGTAATGGCTTAGCCGTCGGATTAGCTCTAATTTTTTATGGACTGCTACTTATGATGATCCGTAAAGTCGCGATAGTACAAGTTTTGGGAATCTTGCTAATCGATAATGGAATATTCCTCGCCGGATTTTTCCTAACTCAAGGGATGCCTTTGTTAGTAGAAATGGGCAGTATGTTCGATATCCTAGTCGGGATTGTTATTGTAGTGATTTTGTCTAAACAAATGCTGGAAAATTATGATTCGCTGAATGTTGATCACATGAGATCATTGAAAGGATAGTATGCGATGTTTATTGGAGTGGCTGTAATCGCGGCGGTAGGAATGCTGATTTCGGCAAAGGACACCTACTTAAAACTATTGAACACTGTGGCCTTGGTCTTGTTAACGTTGAATGGCGGATGGACTATAAGAGAAACTTTATTGCAAGGCTCATATGGATTTGGGGCTGGTATCTTCTATTGGGATGCTCTAAGTGCTTTGCTTCTTGGTGTCATCATTATTATTGCTATTTATGTTATTCTATTTTCATTTGGATATATGGAAGAAGAAGTTCGGGAGAAGAAGCTTCCGAGAACGAGGTTGAAATGGTACTATTTTTGGATATGGACCTTTATTGCAACGATGCTTCTGGTTGTAAGTACACCAAATCTTGGTGTTATGTGGGTGGGAATCGAGGGGACTACCTTAGCCACCACTCTTCTGGTGGGCTTCTATCGTAACAAGCGGGCAG
The DNA here is from genome assembly GCA_031292075.1 of Desulfosporosinus sp. Taxonomy (GTDB): domain Bacteria; phylum Bacillota; class Desulfitobacteriia; order Desulfitobacteriales; family Desulfitobacteriaceae; genus Desulfosporosinus. The sequence goes on along the minus strand of JARLHW010000165.1, from coordinate 22,570 downwards.
TGGAAGCCGCTTGGAAATATGTGATTTTGTGCACGGTAGGCATCAGCTTTGCCTTGCTGGGAACAATGTTGCTTTTTGCAGCAGCTTCACCGCTTTTAGGTCAGAGTTTAAGCGCGTTGGATTGGCGGATGCTCCCCAAAGTTGCAAGTCAGTTGGATCTAAATCTATTTCGGCTGGGTATTTTGTTCGCGGTCGTTGGCTTTTCAGCAAAAGTGGGCTTTGCGCCTATTCATGCTTGGCTGCCTGATGCCCATAGTCAAGCCCCTTCGCCGGTTAGTGCCTTGTTATCCGCAGTTTTACTTAACTGTGCGCTTTATGCTATTTTACGTTGGTATACTTTAGCTCGTCTGACCGCTTTGGGTCCGCATTTTGTTGGGACGATACTTATGAGTTTTGGATTCTTATCGTTGGCACTTATGGCAGGGTTTATCTTACTTCAAAAAGATATCAAACGTTTATTAGCCTATTCGAGTGTCGAACACATGGGAATCATAGCAATCGGCTTTGGGCTGGGCACTAAGGAAGCTGTCTGGGGGGCCTCTCTGCATCTCTTGCTTCATGGTCTAACCAAGGCTAATCTATTTGTTGTTATAGGAAGTCTGGTACAAAAGACGGGAACAAGACAAATTTCTAGGATTCGTGGAGTCTTTAAAATGTGGCCTTATACCGGGATAATCATGGTTCTTGGCTTATTGGGTATTACCGGAACACCACCTTTTGGAACGTTTCGCTCAGAACTGAGCATCTTATCGGGTTTATACAAAACAGGACATCCGCTGCTGGGTTTTTTGACCATTTTATTCCTAACAGTGATCTTTGCGGGGTTTCTTTATCATTTTCTCCAGATGCTGTATGGGAAGCCAAGTGGGCGGCGCCAGCCCGGAGAGAGTGTAAGCACACTGATCCTTGCAATCCCTCTTTTGGTAGTCCTTTTCTTAGGCTTGTTTATTCCCCAAAGCTTGAATCAGGCGCTAAATCAGGTTGTCAAAGTCATATTGGGGGGAGTATAGGATGTTAGGCTTACAGGAGTATTTACAGAGTTATCTTAGTAATCCAGCTCTTAAAATTGAACAGTGGGAGAAACACGAAGGCATAGTTGAAGTGCCTCCTCGTGATCTTCCGGGAATATTAGCGTATTGTATAGCTATGAGGCCGCATCCAATTTGGTTAACTCATGTAGTCAATGATGAGCGCCAATTGGGAAATGGATTTTGTGTCTACTTAGTGCTTCATTTTCCGGGAAAGGATTTTTCGCTCACTCTAGTCGCTAAAGGAATCAAAGAAGAATTTCCAACGCTTGCTTTAATCTTTCCGGCCCTGAATTGGTCAGAGAGAGAAGCACAAGATCTTTTCGGACTACAGGCAGACGGACATCCTGATCCGCGCTCTTTGGTCTTACACCCTGGGTGGCCGAAAGGATTCCATCCCTTGCGTAAGGATTATAAAACAGGCAAGGAAAGCAAGGCCTTTAAACGCGCTGATTTAGTTTTTCCGGAGATGCATGGCGATGGAATCTTTCAGGTTCCGGTTGGCCCGATTCATGCAGGCATCATTGAACCTGGGCATTTTCGTTTTTACGCTATTGGGGAACCGGTTCTGCATTTGGAAGCACAGCTCTTTTATACTCACAAAGGAATAGAGAAACTCGTTGAGGGAAGAAGTATCGAGGATGGCTTGCGCATCATTGAACGGGTATGTGGAGTATGCACTGTAAGTCACGCTTTAGCTTATTGTGAGGCTGGTGAGAAGCTAGCAAATATGGAAATTCCCCGTTCGGTTATAGTATGGAGAACGATCTTAGCAGAATTAGAACGAGTTTACAATCATGTGGGAGACATCGGAAACATGTGCGCCGGTGTCGGCTTCGCCTTAGGTAATGCCAATGGTTCACAATGTAAAGAAGAACTTCAAAGACTAAATTTAGAATTCTTCGGTCACCGATTTTTGCGGGGTATGGTCGTTCCGGGGGGCATGAAGTCAATCCCCGAACCAGAGGCTAGTCAAACCATCCTGAATCGATTACAAGAACTGTCCAAGGATTTTGAGGAATGGATACCCTTACTCATCAGACATGACGGCTTCAGACAGAGGGCTGTCACGACCGGAGTATTAAAGCCGGAGAGCGCTGTCGATTTGGGAGTTACTGGGCCAGCGGCGCGAGCTTCAGGTTTGCCTTATGATTGGCGCGAGCTTCATGCTCACCTTCTCTATCCCGAACTTCAAGTCAAAGCAATGATCGAACATAAGGGAGATTGTTGGTCTCGCTTAATGGTAAGGGTTAAGGAAACCCGAGAGAGCTTTCGATTCCTCCATACTTTACTAAGCGAAAGCATGAAGAAATCCGAGCCTGGGCAGGTCAGTCCTAAACCGTTTTCTGAGCATTGGATTCAACCTTGGCAGCCTGCTTGGGGTTGCGTTGAGTCCCCGCGAGGTACAGATGTTATCTGGCTCATGATGGATGACGAGAGAAAAATCTATCGTTGCCGGATTCGCTCCGCCAGCTATGCCAACTGGCCCGCCGTACCGCTCACTGTCCCAGGTAATATCGTACCAGACTTTCCATTAATTAATAAAAGTTTCGAACTGTGTTATAGTTGTTGTGACCGTTAACCGAAAAGGGGAGATAATATGTGGACTTTGTTGCTCCGGAAGTTAAGTATGGGACGTCTCACACAGAAGGGCGGAAATACGCTAAGACCGCATAAGTCGTCCGATTTGCCATTGAGTTTTAGAAAGTCCCTGCAGATTAGGCACCTTGATTGTGGTTCTTGTAACGGGTGCGATTGGGAACTTACTGCTTCAATTAATTCCATTTATGATCTTCAGCGTTTCGGAATTGACTTCGTGGCTTCCCCACGTCATGCTGATTTATTAGCGTGCACTGGACCGGGTTCAACACAGTTGTTGAATGCTGCACGTGAAACCTATGAAGCGATGGCCAAACCCAGATGGGTTATGGCTGTGGGAGATTGCGCAATTGATGGGGGAGTATTTAAGGGGGCATATGCTAGTGAAAAAGGCATAGGGAAGACTTTGCCCGTGGATATAAAAGTTCCGGGGTGCCCGCCTACGCCAGATGACGTGATCAAGGCTTTGTTGGAGTTTATGGGTAAGAAATAGGGAGGAAGTGTCTTAGCATCCTACGCTGGTTGGTATTCCTTTAGGGATCACGGCTCCGGCGATACTCTCCACTGGAGACTATCGTGATCGACACGCTGCATTGCTATTCGCTTGACGCAATTCCGCTAAGTGCTTCTCTAAGCTAAGAAACTTCCTCCAGGCTCACGGGTCGACGGAGTTTGCGTGCAAGTGGGGACGGTTCGTGGTTGCATAATGGGGATAAGGTGCGAATTGGGGTCTGTGACACTGTTTGCGTTTTTGACGCAAAGGCGCTTGGCGTACTCACTAAGCTAAAGCGAGACGTTTACTGGCTTGGATCGCTGTGGGTACCGATTTTGGGTATAAATATACAAAAGAGCCTCAGGGCTCTTTTGACGTTAGATGCTTATTAACAATACCTGAGAAAAACCATGTCTGTGGAAGATCAAAGATCTGCCTAAACTTGTGAGACAAAATTTATCACTATAAATTAATTAATTGCACCAATAAGGCTTGAGAGTATCTCGTTGCGACAGAAAAATCTTCTTATGAACCCATGTCCAGAGGTCTGAAAGATGCAAAGTTAGAGCTTAATATCCAGCTCTTTTATCTTGCGGTAGAGCGTGTTTCGTCCGATACCCAGAAGCTTTGCAGCTGGTGCAATCTTGCCTTTGGTCTGGGTAAGTGCATAGAGAATCGCATGTTTGGTCTGTTGATTCAGTAAGGGTTCGGTCTCAATTTTTAGGGTAGGATGTTGAAATTCATCGGGTAAGTCTGCAACGGTTATAACTGGGCCTTCTGCTAAAGCCACCATGCTTTCAATGCAGTTCTCAAGTTCCCGGACATTTCCGGGCCAGGGTTGGGCCAGTAAATAATCATAAACTTCCGGTTGAATCCCTAATATTGGACTGCCAAACGATGCACAAGCTTTACGAATAAAATAAGGAACTAAATCATGAATGTCTTCAGTACGTTCGCGCAGTGGCGGTAATTCTAAAGTGACGACTTTTAGACGATAAAATAAATCTAAGCGAAACTTATCAGTTGCAACAAGGACGGAGAGGTCTTTGTGCGAGGCAGCAAGAACTCTAACATCAACTTTAACTGCTTTGGTATCGCCGACCCGAGAAACTTCTTTTTCTTGAAGTACTCGAAGGAGTGCAATTTGAACATTTAAGGGCATATCACCAATTTCGTCGAGAAAAATTGTTCCTTTATTAGCTAATTCGAATTTTCCGGGTTTACCACCACGGCGTGCACCAGTGAAGGCGCCCTCTACATAGCCAAATAACTCACTTTCAACTAGGGAAGATGAAAGTGAGGCACAGTTCAAAGCGACAAATGGGCCATCGCTGCGAGGGCTGAGTTGATGGATAGTACGGGCAATGATTTCCTTTCCTGTTCCACTTTCACCATGAATGAGTACAGAAGAATGGGTCATCGCAACTTTCGAAGCTCGTTCGAGAGTTCGCAGCGTAGCAGAGCTATGTCCAATCCATAAAGCACTTGTCATGGGGGCATCCTCTGTGACTTGATGAACGGTTCCTATGGCACCGAGTGACTCGCCAGATTCGTTAACTACACGCGTTAAATGAGAGGAAATTGCTTTCCCGGTGTGATCTTTAATCCGGAGATCCAGAGATTGACCACTCAACATCCATCCTTTTGGCGAACTAAAGATGTCTCCGGCAAGTTGACCGATGATGTCTTCTGCTCTGCGCCCTAACAGTGCGGCACCGAGAGAGTTGATGTTAGTAATGATGCCGTCACGATCGATGGCGAGGAAGCCTTGGCGCAAAAGTGAGGAAGCTAACTTGAATCCCTCTTGGTAAAACTTAAGCTGACTTTCCAACTCAAAAAGGCGCAAATTTTTCTCGATCATATTTGCGCCCATCATCGCTATGGTTAAAATTCTTTGACGGTCTGGACTGGCTTCTCCGCTGATATCTAAAACACCAATAGGGGCACCCTGGCTGTTTTGAATCGGGGCAGCCCAGCAGGCTAAAAAGTGATTATCTTGTACAAAATGCTCCCAGCCGAAGACCGAAATAGGGGCATTCTCACGGAGTGATGTACCGATAGCATTAGTTCCACGAATTTCTTCGCGCCAATCGGAACCGGTGCTTAAATTGACTTTTTGAGCTTTGCTCATAAAGGGCGCGTCCCCAACTGCTTCGATGATATAACCATCGTTATCACCTAACAAAACGGTATAATCGGCGCTGCCAAGCAAGCTAAAGATATAAGGCAAAACAGGTTCCCCGGCTCGGATCAAAGACTCCTGAGCATCTCGGCGTTCGCTGAGAAGGGGGGCAGACAGACTGTCCGTATTTGATATTAGCGCATGGTTTACTTGGTACTCTATGCTTCTTTGCCAGGAACGATAGATGGAAGGAGTTACCTCTGATTCAACGTTTTCTCCATTTATAAAACGCTTCCAATGGTTGTTCATATAACTCTTCCCTCCCCACGCCATGCATAGAAAATGACTGACTTATTATTTACAAGAATATCATATCTATTTTATTCAAACAACAGCTGGTAAATGTAAAATTTATAGAGTGCTCCATATTGGAACAAAGTAGAGGGCGCAACGCCCAAATATGGAACATTAGTAATACTGAATGCTTAAATTGTCCTCATAATTTTGATTATTATTGGGAGAGGCGGCTGTATCAACCGCTAAAAAATAATAATAATTTGAAGTACCTCCCCAGTTATTGGGGAGGTGCCTTTTATCGAAACGGAATGAGATGTGCGTTCTATTCTGCCCTTTACTTACCAAAAGAGCAGCGCGGGTAGACGCAAACTGGACAGTCTAGACAAAGACCACCATGTCCCAGTTTGGTGATGTCTTGACGTGACAGTCGTTCCCCTGTCAGCAGACGAGGGGCGACTAGATCAAATACAGTTGTTTTAGCATACATGACGCATCCGGGGAGGCCCATGATTGGAACATTTCCGAGGTAAGCAAGTAAAAACATGGATCCAGGCAGAACCGGTGCTCCGTAAGTTATGACTTCTGCTCCCATATCTTTTATGGCAGTAGGAGTTACATCATCAGGGTCGACAGACATTCCGCCACTGACCAAGATCATTTCTGCACCTTGCTCGAGATGTTCTCGGATGCAGCTTTGAATCAAGTGTATATCATCGTTGGCAAACTTTTGACCGAGAACAACGGAGCCCCAGCCTTCAGCTTTGGCACGTAGTACGGGTCCGAATTTATCTTTGATCCGACCATGATAGACTTCACTTCCTGTTGTAACGATCCCGACTTTCATTTTCTTAAGAGGTCGCACATCAAGTATTGGGTTTGAAAATGTGCTGGCAATTTGTTCTGCCTCTAGGATCACTTTTTCATCGATCATTAGAGGTACGACACGGGTTCCAGCAAGTATATCTCCTTTTTTGACAGGGTAATGATTGTGAAGCGTGGACAGAATGACATTTTCCAAACTATTCAAGGCCCAAATGCCATCTTCCGAAAGATAGAGAAGTCCGTCGTGGGCGGCAGTCAGTGAGACTTTTCCTTCTTTAGGATCCTGCAAAATAAGTCCTGAACCGGACACTGCACAGGCGAGACGTTCTGCGGCTTCATTTTCGTGGATGAGGCCGGGGGTAGGATCCCAAACGTAAATATGTTCTTTCCCCATGCTGAGGAGAATTGGGATATCTTCTTCCCTGACGATATGACCCTTACGAAAACGGGGACCTTTGCTTTCACCGGGAATAATCTGTGTCATGTCATGGATAAGAACTGCACCAACAGAATTTTGTACTTTAATTTTTTCCATAGCGATAGCCTCCAATTCATCATGGAAGGCGTGTTTGGCTTAAAACACACCCTGGCGGGATTGAAATTGCCAGCGGTTCACGAACAGATTGAGGGGGGGAACAATCTGCTCCTTCTTGCATGGTATCGCATTCTTAACAAGAGGTCAAGGTGTGCGTCACATTCCGGATGTAAGAACTTAAATAAGCTTCATAACCCAAAAAATAATAAATTGGTATTCAAAAAACACTTGGCTAGCTCCAAGCTCTGGCCATGAGCCCGAACTGGAAATTCAACCTTAGCGCATCGCCCTAGGGGCTAAATGCGTGATGCCCAGAAGAGATGCACCCAAAACTAGTTTTTTTTGACTGGTATCAAAAAACTGAAAAAAGTTAGCATGTTTAGAGTAAAATAAGAAATATTCAAATAGTGTGAATTATTGGCATGAATCTTGCAAATGATATAGCTAAGTAAAGCAAAGCTAATCAAGGTAAACCAAGTAAAATAGTAAAGCCATTTCTGGCAACCACAAAAAAGAATGGGAGGAACAAATTTGCCAGTTGTTCATCAGATGATAGGCGGGGAAATTTGCTTTACGTATGACCAAAAACGGAGCCTTTTGTCGATAACCATTAAAAAGGAGCGAAAACAAATTGATTAAAAAAAATGTAGTCATTAACGGTGTCTCACAAACGTTACTGGTTGATGGAGAAGCTACCCTGGCAAATGTATTGCGGGGACAATTACACCTGACCGGAACTAAAATAGGATGTGGAAAAGCCCAATGCGGTGCCTGTTCTGTTATTATTGATGGGAAAGTCATCCGTTCTTGCGTCACAAAAATGAAACGAGTTGCCGACAATGCGAAGATCACCACAATTGAAGGTGTAGGCACTGATAAACACTTACATCCTTTACAGCTGGCTTGGATGATTCATGGAGCTGCTCAATGCGGTTTCTGCAGTCCAGGATTCATTGTTTCAGCTAAACAGCTTTTAGAGGAAAATGTCAATCCTACTAGAGAAGATGTGCGGGATTGGTTTCAAAAGCACAGAAATGCTTGTCGTTGCACAGGGTATAAGCCTTTAGTTGACGCAGTCATGGATGCTGCTCGCCTAATTCGGGGTGAGGTTACAGTTGAAGAGTTATTCGTAAAATTACCAACAGATGGCAGAATTCTAGGCACTGAATACATTCGTCCGTCTGCTCTGGCAAAAGTTACTGGTACCTGGGACTTCGGTGCTGATGCAGGACTCAAAATGCCTGAAGAAACTCTGCAACTCAAACTGGTTCAGGCCAAGGTTTCTCATGCCAATATAATTTCCATCGACACCTCTGAAGCTGAAAAAATGCCTGGCGTTTATAAAGTTATTACTTATAAAGATGTTATTGGCAAAAACCAAATTACTGGTTTGATCACTTTCCCGACGAATAAAGGGGATGGCTGGGATCGTCCAATTCTATGCGAGAAAAAAGTGTTCCAATTTGGTGATGCTATAGCCATTGTTGCTGCTGATACTGCTGCCCATGCTCAGGCTGCAGTCGATAAAGTAAAGGTGGAGCTCGAATTGCTGCCTGAATATATGAGCGCCCCTGCCGCCATGGCGGATGATGCCATTGAAATTCATCCAGGAACACCCAACGTTTATTTTGAAACCCAAATCGCCAAAGGCGACGATACCGCGCCTTTAATGGCGGCAGCCGATGTAGTAGTCGAAGATAGTTTTTATGTCGGACGTCAGCCACATTTACCGATTGAGCCAGATGTCGGATATGCCTTCTATGATGAAGATGGTAAATTGATCATCCATTCTAAGAGTATTGCCATTCATCTCCACCAGGCTATGATTGCTGCAGGGATTGGGATTGAGTCGGAAAAATTGATTTTGGTCCAAAACCCAACCGGTGGTACCTTCGGCTATAAGTTCAGCCCGACCATTGAAGCCTTATTAGGGGTTGCAGCTGTTGCTACAGGCAAACCTGTTTACCTTGAATTTGACTATTTCCAACAAACGACCTACACTGGAAAACGTTCGCCTTTCTTCATTGACCTTAAACTCGGGGCCACTAAAGAAGGTAAACTCACTGCAATGGAATCTGACTGGTCAGTAGACCATGGTCCATACTCTGAATTTGGTGACTTGCTCACCATGCGTGGCACCCAGTTCATTGGCTGTGGTTACAACATCCCAAATATTCGTGGTAATGGACGTACTGTATGTACGAACCACGCCTGGGGTTCAGCTTTCCGGGGTTATGGATCTCCGCAAAGTACTTTTTCCTCTGAAGTTTTGATGGATGAACTCGCCGAAAAACTTGGTATGGATCCCTTTGAACTGCGTTATAAAAACGTCTACAGACCTGGCGACACCACGCCTACTGGCTGCCAACCTGATGTTTATTGCATGGTTGAGATCATGGACAAACTTAAGCCAGCTTACGAAAAAGCACAAGCCTGGGCTAAAGAGCCAGCATCAGGTGAGGACAAGAAACGCGGAATTGGTATGTCCATCGGTATCTATGGGTCAGGCTTAGACGGAGCGGACAGTTCTGCAGTCAATGCTGAGCTAACTGCAAACGGCGTCACAATTTATTCTTCTTGGGAGGATCATGGTCAAGGTGCAGACATGGGAACCTTAACGATCGCTCATGAAACCCTACGTCCCTTGGGAATTAAACCAGAAGATATTAAACTTGTAATGTGTGATATGGCAGTTACCCCTAACAGTGGACCTGCCGGCGGAAGTCGTTCGAATGTTTTATGCGGTAACGCCACTCGGGTTGCTTGCGAATTATTGCTGAAAGGTATCACGAAAGCAGACGGTTCTTTCCGCACCTATGAAGAGATGATAGCAGAAAAATTACCAGTCTATTTCGAAGGTACTTGGACAGCTCCTGCTAAGGAGTGTGATGTTGCGACTGGACAAGGTAATCCGTTTGCTGTCTATATGTATGGAGCCTTCCTGTCTCAAGTGGAAGTCGACATTACAACCGGTAAAACACAAGTCGTAAAAATGACAATGGTTGCCGATGTGGGTAAAATTATTAATAAACTGGTTGTAGACGGACAACTTTATGGCGGCTTGATCCAAGGTCTTGGTCTTGCCCTGAGCGAAGATTTCGAAGATCTGAAAAAGCACACAGATTTGGTTGGTTGCGGACTGCCTTATATTAAAGATGCTCCAGACAATATTGATCTCATTTATGTTGAGACCTATAGACCTCATGGTCCTTACGGCGCAGCTGGTTCTGGAGAATTGCCGCTGACATCTCCTCATGCGTCCATCATTAATGCTATTTATAATGCCTGCGGCGTACGGGTTACTCACTTACCTGCCCGTCCAGACAAAGTACTTGCCGGGCTCAAAGCTAAGTAATATCTAATAATTGCTTCAATTTTTGGCTCACGGAACCTAGAACTGGAACCTAAAATTGGTTGATCCAATTTTAGGTTCTTACGTTTATACCCGTCATAATTATAGGGGCAATTCATGAATTGCCCCTATAGGGTACCCATTTACTGGCATAATTCGTAATTAGGATAATTTTATGTTATAAAGGATTGAGGCACAGCCGAGGTTTTTTCTCCCTATGCAATAACTAAAGGAAGTGGTGTTGCTGATGGAACAGGACGAACTAAAAAGACAAGAAGATAAGTGTACCCAAGAATATCCTCCGGCCTGTACAGCAGGTTGTCCAATCCACGTTGATGCTCGGAAATTAATGTCGGATATCAAAAATCAGGACTTGAAAAGTGCCTTAGCAACACTGCAAAGAAAACAGCCTTTTCCCGGAATTATTGGTCGGATTTGCGATCATCCCTGTGAAGATGTTTGTAAACGCAGAGATGTAGGGTCACCTATCGCTATTTCTGCGTTAGAAAGGTTTTGTGTGCAAAACCAAGCTGCAAAAATAGCTAAGGGATTAAAAGTTCCCCCCAAAAGTCAGACAGTTGCAGTCGTTGGTTCGGGACTAAGAGGCCTGACTGCAGCTTATGACTTAGCTAAAAAAGGATATAAGGTTAGTCTCTTTGAGAAAGAAGATCGCCTCGGTGGAAACCTTTGGAATTTCTCGGAACACCAATTACCCCCGGAGGTTATAGTTGAGGAACTGTCTGTCTTAAACCGACTTAACGTTGAAATAGAGCTCAAAAAAAGAATAACCAAGCAGGATTTAGCCAAATTACAAGAAGAATTTAGTGTTGTGTATCTAGGCCTTGCAGAGCAATCTAACGATGTTTTGGAACTCTTAGGTGAACAGGCAGTAGTCGATCCGGTCACATGTGCTACACAAATCTCGGGAATATTTGGCGGATCTCTTGTAAGCAGCCATTCCCCCATTAGGTCTGTTGCTGATGGCCGTAAGGCCGCAGTTTCCATAGATAGATATCTGCAGGGGGTTTCTTTAACAGGTTCCCGTGAAGGTGAAGGGTCTTATGAAACGAAATTATTTGTGAATACCAAGGGAATTCCCTCGCTGAGCGTAGTGCCAATGAGTGACGAGCTCGGTGGCTATACTCTTGACGAGGCACTTCAGGAGGCAGGCAGGTGTCTAAATTGTCAATGTCTTGAATGTGTGAAAGCTTGCAAATTCATGGAAAGTTACGGTAGTTATCCCAAGCAATATTTGAGACAAATTTACAATAATGATTCGATCGTCATGGGTATGCGTCATGGTAATAAAATGATCAATTCTTGCAGTCTGTGTGGCCAGTGTGCTGCAGTTTGTCCTCAAGGGTTAGACCTGGGAGAAACTTGTAAAGCAACCCGGCAGAGCATGGTGAGCAAAGGAAAAATGCCCCAGTCTGCGCACGATTTTGCCTTGCAAGATATGGCCTTTAACAACAGTGAAGAATTTGCCTTGTCCAAACATCAACCGGGCCATTACTCCAGTAAGTATGTTTTCTTTCCCGGCTGCCAATTAAGTGCCTCGTCACCAGAACAGGTTGAAAAAGTTTACGCGTATTTGACGGAGAAGCTCTCTGGCGGCGTGGCGCTGATGTTGCGTTGTTGCGGTGCTCCAGCCGACTGGTCTGGTAATCAGGACTTGTTCCAAAACAGTCTGAAGGCTTTAATAGCGCAGTGGGAAGGTCTCGGCAAACCGCAACTCATCGTAGCCTGTTCCACCTGTCATAGCATGTTCCGTGAGAGGTTCCCAGAAGTCGTCTCACTTTGGGAGTTGATGGCTAAGATGGACTTACCCATTCAAGATGTCAGCGTAAGTGGAGGTAAAGTCGCGGTGCAAGATGCTTGTACGACCAGGCATGAACCGGTTATCCATGATGCTGTCCGCCAGATCTTAACTAAGCTGGGTTACGAGCTTGAGGAATTGCCTTATAGTAAAGAACTCACGAAGTGTTGCGGCTATGGAGGGCTGACGTCCTTCGCCAATCCGGAATTGGCGAAGAAGATTGTTGAAGAGCGCATAAGTGAAAGCTCGACAGACTATGTAGCCTACTGCGCTATGTGCAGGGATAATTTTGCTGCTCAAGGTAAACGCACGTTTCATTTATTAGATTTAATTTTTGGAACAGACCTCGATAAGGCTGTTAATAGGCCCAGTGTAAGATTATCCTATCGGCACGAGAACCGAGCAAAACTAAAAAGAAAATTAATCCACTCGTTGTGGCAGGAAGTGCCACCGGAACAGGAAGGAGCTTATAGAGCCATCAAGCTGCAATTAAATGAAGAAATTCTTGAGATTATGGAAGAGCGGCGCATTCTTATCGAAGATATTCAACAGGTCATAGAAATGGCAGAACGGACGGGCAGAAAGTTCATCAACCCGGATAATGGGCACAGTTTAGCTCATTTTCGTCCGGTCAAGGTGACTTATTGGGTTGAATATCAGGCCCAAGAACAAAGTTTTGTAGTGCTAAATGTTTATAGCCATCGCATGGAAATTATGGAGGAAGGCCATGAATAACACACCGAAACAGACGTCGAAGCCTCTTTGGAAATGCGGAAAATGCGGAGGAGAACTCACGCGTGGTTTGATTAAGGCATCCTATATGGGCAACAATTTCGAGGTAGAGGAATTTAAATGTCTTAACTGTGGCTTAGTGTTGATTGATGAAGAACTGGCTTTAGGAAAAATGTTCGAAGTAGAACAAAGTCTTGAGGATAAGTAAAGCGAGGGGGAAGTAAAGATGGCGGTTGATGCCTTTCGCATGTTTCAATTGGCTACTCAGGGGTTTTGCTGTAGTCAAATTATACTAATCTTAGGAATGGACGAACTAGGTAAGGAAAACCCCGATTTAATTAGAGCGATGCACGCTTTGTGTGGTGGAATAGGAAGATCCGGAAAAACCTGTGGCGCTTTGACCGGGGGGGCATGTTTGATTGGTTTAAATGTTGGGAAGGGAACTCCCAGCGAGTTTGGTCATGCCAAAATTAATCTGATGATTAACGAGTTGATGGAGTGGTTTGAAGAAACCCAAGGCAGTATCGATTGCGAAGGGATTTTAGACCACTCTCTGGATGAGGGTAATGAGTATCCAGTGCAATGTGGCAATATAGTCTCGGCGACCTTTAGTAAGGTTCAAGAGATTTTGGCGGCCTATACAGAAGACCCTGACTTAGACGACGAGGACTAATTATGAAAAACGATCTCTTTAAATTGTATGAGAGCGACCTGCTGCGCCAGACCACTGGGGATACTTTGAGACCGGGAGGATTTTCCTTAACTGATCTGGGAGTTCAAAGCTGTGACTTTTTACCAGGCGCGAGGGTCTTAGATGTGGGTTGCGGCAGCGGTGCTACAGTCGAACGTTTGGTTGACTTGTTTCACCTCCAGGCTATAGGTATTGACCCTTCAGAAGTATTGTTAGAGTGTGGAAAAAAGAAAAATCCTAGCTTAAACCTGATTCGTGGGCTGGGAGAAGACCTACCCTTTCCAGCTAACCATATGGACGGGGTATTTGCGGAATGCGCTTTGTCCGTCATGATTGATCCGGAACGGGTGCTAAAGGAGATTTACAGGGTACTCAAACCGGGTGGCTGGATGGTCATAAATGATGTGTATGCTAGAAATCCTGAAGGTCTCAAACCCCTTCAGGATCTCAATCTAGATTCGTGTCTACGCAGAGCGTTACCCAAAGAACAGTTACTTAATCAGCTTGTCGGACAAGGGTTCAACATCGTGAGTTGGTGTGATCATACCAACCTACTGACTCAATTAACGGTTAATCTCATTATGACCCACGGCTCGATGAGAGAGTTTTGGCTTAAGTCTGCGTCATGTTCTGTTGATCCTATCCTGGCCCAGTCAGCGATTAAACAAGCGAGGATGGGGTATTTTCAACTAATCGCAAAAAGGATCTAGTTACCATTTGGAATAAAATAATAAGTGGAAAATGCCAGGGATATTTTTTTGAATGTGCCTTAAGTTAGAGAGGGATAGCACTTGGAAGTTATGGACGAAAGTATGATTTCTACCACAGAAAGTTTGTGTCCGGAGTGTTTGCAGAAGATTCCAGCCCAAAGAGTGGTTCAGAGCGAAAAAGTTTATCTGGTAAAACAATGCCCTGAACATGGGGAATATCGAACCTTGCTTTGGCGTGGTACTCCCCAATGGGACTCTTGGGTAAGACCCACAATCCCAACCCCACCCCAAGAGTGTTTTACACAGGTTGAGAAAGGCTGTCCCTTTGATTGCGGCCTATGCGCAGACCATTATAAGACGACTTGTACGGCATTGCTAGAGGTTACGCAGCGTTGCAATCTAAACTGTCGCTTTTGTTTTGCCAATGCCGGAACGGAGCTTGATGAACCATCCTTGGCAGTAATCGAAAAGTGGTATAACAATGTCCTAGTTGCTAGTGGCCCTGTCAATATTCAGTTATCCGGCGGCGAGCCAACTCTTAGAAATGACCTGCCGGAAATTGTGGCGCTGGGAAGAACTATGGGTTTTAATTTTATTCAACTTAATACGAATGGCCTGAGACTGGCTGAAGATCCTATCTTTGTGAGTCAGTTGAAGGATGCGGGTCTGAGTTCCGTGTTTTTGCAATTTGACGGTACGGAGGATCCGATTTATCAGTCTATAAGGGGCCGTAATCTCCTTGAAATTAAGATTGAAGCTATAAAAAACTGTGCCAAATATGAAATCGGGGTTGTGTTAGTACCAACTCTGATACCAGACATCAACACTCATAATATCGGAGGAATCATTAAGTTTGCCTTGGAAAATCATCCCAGCGTTCGTGGCGTTCATTTCCAACCCGTCAGTTATTTCGGAAGAATTCCCAAAGAACCTATGGACCAAGACCGGATCACACTCCCGGAAGTCATTCAAGCTATCGAGGAACAGACGGAAGGATTAATCACAGCAGCTAACCTTAAACCCCATAATGGCCGCTGTTCCTTCAGCGGTAACTTTACGAGACAACCAGATGGAAGTCTAAAGCCCATTATCAACAGTTCGTGTTGTAATGGACCAGAACGGGCTGATGAGTTAGCGCGAAAAACACGAACTTTTGTGGCTCGGCAGTGGTCGGGCGCAGAAAAATTAACGATTCAGTCTCCCTTCTCCAACTCTTGGGACAATCTAATTCAACAGTTAAAAACTTATGCCTTTTCTATTAGCGGCATGGCCTTTCAAGATGTTTGGAACGTCGATATCGAACGCTTAAAAAACTGTTGTATTCATGTGGTGAGTCCAGATGGTAAGCTAATTCCTTTTTGTGCTTATAACCTTACGGATAAGTTTGGGCACTCAATTTATCGGAGGGGGAGATAGGGCTTGGGTATAAAAACCACCTCGCTCGAGCCTTGGATAAAGGGAAAAATCACCGGAGACAGTTCGGGTATCTTAACTCGAAAGCAAATCGAGGACTACCAGTTGGGCAAACTGCAAGAAACGCTGAACTGGGTAATCAGTAAAAGTCGTTTCTATCCAAGGTTATACTCAGGACTAGAGTGTGAGATATCAAGTTTACAGGACATGAACAGGTTACCCTTTACTACATCCGAAGATTTGAAAGATAATCCCCTGGATTTCTTGTGTGTTTCGCAAAATCACATCGACAGGATCGTCACCTTACAGAGTTCTGGTACTACAGGAAAACCCAAACGGTTGTTCTTTACAGAGTCAGATCAAGAATTAACTATAGATTTCTTCCATCATGGCATATTAACCTTAGTTAGACCTCAAGATAGGGTCCTGATCATGTTGCCTGGTGAAATACCGGGAAGTGTCGGGGATTTACTGCGTTTAGGTCTAGAGAGAGCAGGTGCGACGGGTATAGTTCACGGTTTAGTTAATAACCCGGAGGCGGCCCTAGAACAAATTAAACGAGATAATATCAATGTTTTAGTCGGGATACCTACCCAAGTATTGGGGTTAGCAAGATTTAAAGATTCAAAAGACTCTTCCCCTTTGAGATTACGAAGTATTTTATTGAGTACAGATTATGTACCCTTGGCTATTGTGCAAGAGCTTGAAAGCTCCTTTGGATGTAAGGTGTTTAATCACTATGGTATGACTGAAATGGGCCTGGGCGTCGGACTAGAATGTGAGGGTTTCTGTGGTTACCACCTTCGTGAAGCAGACCTCTATATTGAAATTATCGATCCCAGTTCCGGAATGCCCGTTATGGATGGGCAACTAGGTGAGGTAGTCTTTACTACTTTGACCAGATCAGCTATGCCTTTAATTCGCTATCGCACCGGTGACCGGTCGAGGTTCATACCAGGCCCCTGTGCGTGCCAAACAGTGTTGAAACGCCTGGAACTGATTAAGTCCAGAGACAGGGTTTATCTAACCGAGGACGATTACCTAACCATGGCGGACTTTGATGAGGTTTTGTTTGTGCTTGATAATGTTCTGGATTTTGAGGTAACCCTAACTGAGGGTATGCATGCAAATGAAAACTTGCTACAACTCGATGTTCAGGTGAGAGGACCTATTTCTTGGGAAGTCAAACGAAATATTCAGCAAGCCTTAAATAATATCCCTGTAGTAAGAGAGGCTAGACAGAGCGGCAGGTTGAAGATTTTCTTTTATTTTGAAGCAAGCTCAGTTATGATATCCAGAAAAAGTACAGCTAAACGACAGATTCAAGACAAGAGAGGGAGTGGCTAATGTGTTGGCTGAGAAAGGGAACAGTCAGGGTAAGCATTCTTTAGCAGCAATCATAGTTGCCGCAGGATACTCTTTTCGAATGAAGAACTTTAAGCCACTCTTAGAGTTGGGTGGGAGCACTGTCTTGGAAAAGGCTG
This sequence comes from Desulfosporosinus sp., assembly GCA_031292075.1. Lineage (GTDB taxonomy): Bacteria > Bacillota > Desulfitobacteriia > Desulfitobacteriales > Desulfitobacteriaceae > Desulfosporosinus. The sequence goes on along the minus strand of JARLHW010000165.1, from coordinate 5,476 downwards.
TCCACAGTTTCAAAAATGGCGGGATTAGAGATATTCGAGTGGTAGTTGGGCATCGAGCGAACGAGTTATTGCCTGTTTTAGATAAACTAGGGGTTCAGACCATAGTTAACCCTAATTATTCTGAGGGGATGTTCTCATCAATTAGTGCTGGGGTTCGAAGCTTAAGACCAGAGGTAACTGGTTTTTTTCTATTACCCGTTGATAATCCGCTTATTAAAGAGGATACCATAACTAAGCTTCAAAATACTTTTCTCTCGACTGACTTCGGAATTGTATATCCGACCTATCAAGGCCTGAGGGGACATCCACCCTTAATCTCTAATCGTTATGTGAAAAAAGTATTGAACTGGCACAATTCTGGAGGAATGAGGGCTTTATTAGAACAATATGAATATGATGTTATAGAAGTTGATGTTGTTGACCGAGGTATCTTACTTGACATGGACACACCGGAGGACTACCATCAGATGCTAAGATATTGTAGAGATATCCAGCTACCCTCAGAAGAAGAGTGTTATGCGATCATCGAGCGTGCCCAAACGCCTGTCAAGGTGGTTAAACATTGCCAGCAGGTTGCCAAGTTGGGTTGTGCTCTGGGCAGCTATTTAATCAAATCGGGCTGTTCTATCAACCTTGAATTAATCAGAGCAGCTGCGTTGTTACATGATTTGGCCAAAGGAGAATCCCAGCATGCTTTAGTTGGAGCTAGCATGCTCGTGAATTATCCGGAGGTGGCGGAAATTGTAGCCGAACATACGGACATTTGTCTGAATCCTGACCGGCCTTTAACAGAAAAAGAAATTGTCTATTTGGCGGACAAACTGGTCATCGGCGACCAAATCGTTTCCCTGCAGGCCAGATTTTCGGGCCCACTGGAAAAGCATAAAAACGATCAAGAGGTTTTTAGAAAGATTATGGGACGATTTTGTAATGCTGAAAAAATCCAAACAAGAATAGAACAAATGATTGAAAGGCCTTTACATGACCTATTGAAGGCTGATCTAGGGGGGCAAGACTAATGGATAATGAAGTATATCTGGGGCTTAAAAGGGTATTTGAGCAAAACCTGGAGGCTGCCTTAATTACGGTAACAAGTGTACTTGGGTCAACCCCTCGTAAGCCTGGAGCTAAAATGTTAGTGTTAGCAGACGGGACGACTGTGGGGACAATCGGCGGCGGCTGTGGTGAAGCCGAAGCTAGGCGGGAGGCTTTAAATGTTTTAACAGTCGGTAAACCTAAGATACATTATTTGAATATGACCGCAGACCTTGCCCAGGAGGAGGGCATGGTTTGCGGGGGTATTATGGGATTATTTATTGAATATCTGGGGCCTCAAAACTCCGTGGAACAGACCGAGCTTTACCAAGATTATCTATTGGCTTTGGAAAGCTACGATAACCCCATACTTGTAACTGTAATTGAAGCGAATGAAGAACGATTAATAGGGAAAAAGCTATTTATCAAAAATAATGGGGACGTTTCTGGGGACCTTAATTTAGTACAATTGAATTTAATTGCCCGAGAGAGTGTCGAGACAGGCAGCAGAAGATGCCAGCCGTTATTGATAAGCTTAGATTCCGAGTTTAAGTTATGTGAAACCTCAGTGACAAAAGCAGCTTTCCGGTTATTGATTGAGCCTCCAACGACCGTCGTAAAATTGTTGATTTTAGGCGCAGGACATATTGCACGTCCACTGGCAACTATGGCCAAAATCCTTGGTTATGAGGTTGCGGTAGTCGATGATCGTCCATCCTTTGCAAATTCTGCTCGATTTAACACGGCTGACACGATTATTTGCAATGACTTTGAACGAGCCTTAGATGAAATCAATATCAATCCGCAAACCTTTGTTGTGATTATTACAAGGGGACATCGCTATGATAAAGTGTGCCTGCGGAAAGTGATTAATCAACCGGCTTCGTATATTGGCATGATTGGTAGTCGTAAAAGGGTTAAAGCGTTAATAGCTGAATTGGAGGAAGAAGGATTTTCGAGCGAATTGTTGCAAAAACTATATTCTCCTATTGGTCTCAAAATTGGGGCAGAAACCCCTGAGGAGATAGCTGTGAGTATCCTTAGTGAGTTGATTAAAGTCCAAAAAGGATTGAATCAAAACGGCAAGATTCGATGATGCTAAGAGAATGAATAAGAAGTATATTTATTTAGTCCGCCACGGCGATATCGGTCTAGGGACTGACAAACGCTATATTGGTCAATCCGACCTTTCGCTAAGTGCTCATGGTAGGAACCAAGCCGCCGTCTTGAAAGATTTGTTGTGTCAGGTACCCTTAGATAACATATATTGCAGTGATTTAAAGAGATCGCAACAAACAGCGGATATCATCGCTTCCGCCCACAAAATTATTCCCATAGCTCGCCGAGAATTACGCGAACTGAATATGGGTGAATGGGAGGACAAGCTGTTTTCTGAAATAAGAGCCAAATATCCACAGGCCTTCAAAGAACGCGGTGAAAATATAGCTAATTACTGCCCCCCAAAGGGAGAAAGTTTTTCCGACTGCTTTAAAAGAGTTATACCGGTATTCGAAAGTCTCGCTCAATTAAATGAAGCTACAATATTAATCGTGGGGCATGCGGGTATCAACAGAGTCATCCTCTGCCGGATACTGGGGATGTCATTAGATAATATTTTTCGACTTGAACAAAGTTATGGCTGTCTAAATTCGATTTGCAAGGTGGGTTCTGAGTATCAGTTAAAATATCTAAATCATACAGTACTCAATGGTACACCACAAATTATTATGTGAAGGGGAAATGGTTATGCCTAAATATGTTATTGAGCGAGCGATACCAGGAGCCGGAGGACTTTCTCAGGCCGAATTGAAAGGTATATCGCAAAAATCCCGAGATGTTTTAAGTCAATTAGGCACGGAGATCCAGTGGGTACAGAGTTATGTTACGGGAGATAAAATTTATTGTGTCTATATCGCACCCAATGCGGAAATCATTCGAGAGCACGCTCGGATGGGAGGATTTCCGGCTGACAGCGTCGAGGAAGTGAAATCTATGATTGACCCAACCACCGCTGATTAAAAAAGGTACGTCTAAATGTTAGAACAGTGCTGAGAAGTGAAAACGAACTAGTGTAGAAGGTAGTGTGCTTTTATGAAACACTATTCCGAAATCAAGTGTGTTGCGCTTCTATTGATCGAGGACCAGGGCTAAAGCCCTGGTCCATTATTGTTTTTATCACCAAGCCGAGCTATTTGTTTTGACCATATTGGCATAAAATTATGCAAAGAGCGACGTGATTTAGAGAAATAACGAGTATTTATTACATTATTCCTCCTATATACTTCAAATTGTACTAAATGCTTAAATAATAGTGTTCCGAAACGAAACTTTGTACCGAGCATAGTGCGTCAAACTAGAGCAGAAAAAAGAAACTTGTTTAAGAACAAAGGTTAAAAATTATTTCAAGGAGCCTTCAATTCAGGTAATGTAGTGCGTATAGGAAATATTAAAGAATATTCTAATTGTTGGCGTGATTCTTGCAATGTATAAAGATAACCAAAAGTGACATACTGAAAAAGATAAATATTGAGTCACTATTGAAAAACAAATTATGGCTAATGCCAAAAAGAAATGGGAGGAAACAAAAATGTCAGTTGTTCATCAAGTGTATGGGTATTTCATGCCTACTGTAAACCTCATGGGAGCTGGAGCAGCTCAAGAAACAGGAAAACAAGCCAAATTATTAGGTGGAAAAAAAGTACTATTGGTGACCGATGCCTATCTGGAAAAAATCGGTATGGCTCAAGAGATTGCTGACATCATAACAAAAGAAGGCATCCCAGTTGTTATTTATGGTGGTGCTGAACCAAACCCGACCGATAAGAACGTACATGATGGCTTTGATATCTATACAAAAGAAGGCTGCGACCTGATTGTATCCATGGGTGGTGGATCTTCACATGACTGCGCCAAAGGCATTGGACTTGTTGCAGGTAATGGTGGAAGAATTAACGACTATGAAGGCGTAGATAAATCTAAATTGCCAATGGCTCCGATGATTGCTATTAACACCACCGCTGGAACAGCCGCTGAAATGACAAGATTCTGTATTATCACAGACTTGGCACGTCACATTAAAATGGCCATTGTTGACTGGCATGTAACCCCGAATGTCTCGATCAATGATCCCTTGTTAATGATGAAACAACCTCCTAGCTTAACCGCTGCTACCGGTATGGATGCCCTTACCCATGCTGTTGAGGCGTATGTTTCCACGATTGCCACACCAGTAACCGATTCGGCTGCTTTAATGGCTTTCAAAATTATTCCTAAATATTTGCGTCGTGCTGTAGCCAATGGTGATGATTTTGAAGCCCGTGAACAAATGGCTTATGCTCAACTATTAGCTGGTATGGCTTTCAATAATGCTAGTTTAGGTTATGTCCATGCTATGGCTCACCAATTGGGTGGATTCTATAACTTACCTCATGGTGTATGTAACGCAATTCTTCTCCCTCACGTTTCACGCTTCAACATGATCGGTAATCTCGATCGTTTTGTGGATATCGCTGTAGCAATGGGTGAAAACATTGATGGACTTTCGGCCAGAGAAGCTGCAGAAAAATGCTTAACAGCTATCGCTACGTTGTCTGCTGATGTCGGAATTCCTACCGGATTAACTGAACTGAATGTCAAAGAAGAAGACTTAGCTCTGATGGCTGGAAATGCAAAATTAGATGCTTGTCAATTCACCAATCCACGCACTGCAACCCTTGAGCAAGTGATTCAGATCTATAAGAACGCAATGTAATCTCCTTGTTTCAAACCAAGAAAAGGCTCTTTGGGGTACCCCAAAGAGCCTTTTCTAATGAGTTCTTTATTGGATTTAGATTCTTGACAATGAATTAGTGGACGATGTTCAAAGGAATAATTTACACCATATAATTTATTATAAATTGTATCGGGTATTTAATGAAGGAATATAAAAAATATCGACATTAGCTTGCCTTATCCTGGAGGAATTAAAACCTGTAGAGGTATTATGGAAAATAAATTTTTTTATTGACAACACCAAACTTTGTGCTAGAATTTAACCTGATGGAAATTTGGGATAACCGGAGGAATTTATGTGTCCGGCTCAGATTCTTTCCTATTTTTTGAGTAGAAAAGGGGGCAACGATCACAATTGGCAAATTCTCTTGGACGTCATGTGTTGGCTGAAATTTATGGGTGTAGTTTCGACATTTTAAATGATCGTGAAAAAGTCGAAATGCTGATGGTCAATGCAGCTTTGGAGGCTGGTGCCGAGGTACGTGAGGTAGTTTTTCATAAGTTTAGTCCTCAAGGGGTGAGTGGTGTAGTCGTAATTTCTGAATCGCACCTTGCCATCCACACGTGGCCAGAACTCGGATATGCAGCCGTTGACGTCTTTACTTGCGGGGACCGTGTCAATCCCTGGGATGCCTGTAACTATTTAACGGATCATTTCAAAGCAGGTCAT
>JARLHW010000014.1 GCA_031292075.1 Desulfosporosinus sp. | reverse complement strand
TGCTCAATGTGTTGAAGATCATGCACTTATATAATACGGCTCTGAACGATCCCGAGTCCTTAAAGGGTTCCCAAACTTTTATCTTTGGCGGAAAAGCAGCGCCAGGATACTATTATGCCAAAACAGTGATTAAGCTGATCTATGCTTTAAGTCAGAAAATAGAACATAATCCCAAAGTAAACCAAAAACTAAAGGTGGTGTTTTTTGAGAATTTTAATGTCTCACAGGGAGAATTGATTTATCCGGCGGCGGACATAAGCGAACAGATTTCGACAGCGAGTAAAGAGGCTTCGGGAACCGGCAATATGAAATTCATGATGAACGGTGCTCTAACGTTGGGAACTTTAGATGGAGCCAATGTGGAAATAAGTCAGGCCGTGGGCGATGATAATGTTTTCATCTTTGGGCTGACGGCCGAGCAGGTTTTGAATTACACACACCAGGGTTGGTATACGCCTTGGGACGAATACCACTCCAACCCCGATATTCGTATGTGTGTGGATCAATTAAATAGTGGATTCTTTGGTAAAAATGGGGATGAATTCAAGGCAGTATACGATTCGCTGATGATTTATAATGATGAATTTTTTGTCTTGAAAGATTTTCGGGCGTATATCAAAATGCATGAAAAGCTCCAAACTCTTTATTTGAATCAAGAAGATTGGAACCGAATTTCCTTGATCAATATTGCCCAGTCAGGGGTCTTTTCAAGTGATAGAACCATCAGAGAATATGCAGCCAGGATTTGGAAAATGCAATATCGCACGGTTAATAACAAAACCCAACTTTCCGCTAAATAGAACCTTGCTGCCACCCACAGCCGAGTAATCAAATGGTCTTTTTGCTCTTACGAATATTATTGAATAGTATTTTAGCCCATTTAAGATACGCTTTTTCACCTCTTACCATTTCAAATGCAATTTTCTAAGGTGAAGAATATTTAAATCAAAACTATGCGAAATACTATTTATTTGTTTAAAATTATGTTAATCTAATAATAGATGTAAGTACATTGGCTTCAATGTATTCTTTGAAGCCAACATGAAAGATTAGTTTGAGAAGGAGTAGATGAAGATGTCTTGGAGTTTAATCAATTTTAGTGGTGAAGAAATTATTGAACTAGCGTTGGAGATGGAGAGATCCGGAAAAACTTTTTACGAAAAGGCTATACCCTATGCAGAAGGCGCAAAACTTAAAGACATGCTAAACTATTTATCCAAAGAGGAAGAGAAACATATTGCTGATTTTGGAAAATTAGCTGAAAAACTTTCTAAAGAATTTGTACCCAATGAGAGTTATGTTGGAGAATATGGAGATTATTTAAAGTCGATGATTCATAGTCACATATTTAATCTGAGCAACGTGGAAGATTTAGTTAAGGAAATAAAAACCAATCAGGAAATTCTTAGGTTCGCACTAAACTTTGAAAAAGATTCTATCTTAATATTTCAAGAATTTGCAAATCTCGTTAATAAAGCAGGTAATGAGCTACTACAACAACTCATAAATGAAGAAAAAGGGCATATCAAGAAAATAAATCTTCTATTTCAAGAAATCTAAGAAATTAGATATAATTAAGAAATCCTCGACTCGCACTTTAAAATGCTGTCGAGGATTTTTGACTTTTAATGAAATCACTGAGAGTCAAGAGGCTCTCAGTGATTTCATTAAAATATCCTGCTAAATAATGCTTTATTGGGGAAATTTTATATTAATACCATCCTCCGTAAGGATACGGTGCATAAGGATAGGGATACGAGGGGTAATAGCGAGGCCTCGCTATAGTAGCCCCTAAACCGAAACCTAGAGCAAGGGGAAAAAATCCAAAACCAAACATAAAATCATCTCCTTCTACCCTTCGTATATTGATAAATCTATTTCTAAAAGATAACGCCTAAAGCGATAAGAATCAGAATTGCAATAGCAATAATTCCTACACCGATCCCCGCACCGCCATAAGGTGCTACTGGGGCGGCAGGAGGACAACATACAGGGGGAGGACAGCAAGCTCCACTCATTCCACCATAACCCATTCCGTACATCAGAAGTTCCACCTTTCAAAATTAAAATACGATTCCCATAGCGATAAGCAGAAGAATAATCACGACAACCGCAGCGATTCCAGCTCCAAAACCACGTCTTGGCCCGCAAGCAACACCATCGACTCCATCAACACCGCCGAATGCCATTTGCATTTCCTCCTTTGTTAAGAGATAGTATATAATATGCACAAGCCAAGGTATGTGGAACAATATGGAAACAGGATCACTTTACTATCATCATAGATATTTCGGTGTGGCAGAGCCACCAACAATATGCTCAGAATGAGCCACCCTGTTGCTGGTTGAACAACTCTACTAGCTGTGAGAGAGTCAATCGGCACACACAGGTCGGAGACTCAAGGATTACTGATAAAGAGGTAGTGGGAGTATCCGTTCGGGCCGTCCATTACATCCCGCCAGGATAAAGTCTTGCTATACAGGAACATTGTGGATATTATTAAGGTTGGCAACTAAAGTTATTTGTTAGATCATCTTTTAGATGCTCTGGCTTATTTGTTTTTTCTTTGGTTGTTAATGATTTCTGAGGAGGAAATTAAGGAAAGAGGGGAATGTCTTAGATGCCGATAAAGTCAAGATTAACTGAGGTAAATATATTATAAGATATATTTAGTATTGTAAGGGGGAAATAGTTTGAAGTACTTTAAACGCAAGGTAACCATGTTTATCTTATTTCTATTCTGTGGTGTAATAGTTTTATTATCCGGTTTGCTTCAATTAAAGATGAATAATCAGAGTAGTGGGATCTTCCAAATATTCGTTGCCTTACTTTTTGCCTTTGATGCTTACGTATATAAAAGGCCATATCTGGCCTTGGGTGAAGGGAAATTAAATATTAACAATGGCTTTTCGAAAACAGAAATATTATTGAAGGATATTACTTCAATAGATAAAAAAAATAAGAAGCTAATAATAACATTTAATCGAGGTTCCTCAACAATGAAGTTAAATATATTACTATCTCATTTAAAGAATCATGACCAAGAGCAATTAATTAAGGATCTGAAATTAGAACTCGAAGCCAAGTTCGTGTAAAAGAAAAAGTTCAAGAAGAAAGCCCGTTATCAATGAATGATTTACAAAACGAAATAGTTCATTGACATTATAGGCTTCCGAATGTATACTGCGTGCCTATACACGTAGAACGTTAAATATAAAATAACAATGAAAATACGAAAGGCGACAGAATAATGAGCCATATTACTGGAAGCTATCCTAAATTTCCGAGTCTTTGCCACTGTTTGAATATTAGGCGCGCTTCGCGGGCGGTAACCCAATTTTATGAAAAAGTTTTAGAACCAAGCAAACTTAAAGTTACTCAGTATTCATTATTGAGAAATCTTGAACTAGTAGAGCCCGTTACAATCAGTGAGTTGGCTAAAACCATGCGCATTGATAGAACAACTCTAAATCGAAATATGAAACCTCTGATAAGTGTCGGTCTAATAAAGGTTAGTTCTGGAGAGGATCCTCGCTCCAAGCAAGTGATGCTCACCCAGGCAGGAAAAACCGCGTTGGTCGACGCCGGGGTGCCCTGGGGTGAAGCACAAGCAGCAATGAAGGAATATTTAGGAGAAGCAGAATTAGATACATTAGAGAAATTGCTTTTAAAACTGGAAGCACTGGTGCCATAATCCTTTCTTAAAGAACGAGTGTATACGCACTCGTTCTTTAAGATAAAGATCCCTTGCATCAACCAAGCATAATTCTCAAGGGTGCACAAAATCATTGTTAGTATTATGGGACAGATTCTTGATTATTTAACATTTTCTTTACAAAAGGTTCATGGAAAAATAACAATTATAGTTTATGATGAATTTATAGTTAACAGTTTTTACTTAGTGGTTTACAGAAAACCTGTTTAAAAAAGGGTGTAGCTTTATGAAATTAATTATCTTTATAATGTTGATAGCCGTTGATTGTACCATCCTTATCAGGAGTCTAGTTAGTAGCGACCAATATCCGAATTAATCTACCACTGGTTACTTCTTGAGGAATTCATTTTAGATAAACACTGTAAAATAATTTAAGAAAGAGTTGTTCATAGAATGAAATTGATTATTCTCTTATTAGTAATCGGCATGATTCCATCTTTATTAAGGAGATTGCTATCGTTATCAGGAATATGATTATATGGATAATAACCCCAAAAACCAACTGATAAAAAATAAAGTAGAGAACTTTCAGGTTAGAAGCGAATACTCAATAGTTGAGCATTCGCTTCTTTGATTTTACCGCTCAATTCGACTCTGGGTCGCCTGTAAGAAATCAGGCACCACTGCGGATCTCCCTTGAACTGTCCGGTTTAGTAGATGACGTTTCAAAATATGGACGCTTGTTTCCGCTCTAATCATCATAATCAAGTGCTTCAAACTTCTGCTTAATCTCGCATTCCTTCAATCGCATCAGGTGGTCAAGGCACAGGGCGCCTATCCACTTCGTACAGTTTGAGCAGTTCTCTTTTACCTCGGGGTCCTTGGCGTTATAATGTTTGCATCGCGGTGACTGATCCATTATCTACTCCTCCTAGTCCCTCTTTAAGATAAATTAAAACTGACTGTATAATGTTGCCCTTAGAATTACTCTGATCTACTAGTTAGATAACTTGTAACTGGTGTTTGCCATCATACGCAGGATTCTCGAATAGTGTGCCATCAGGAATCCTAAAAACATAGGTACAAGGGTCGACTTTCCCTAACCATCGTTTTAGGGCCGTAACAAAATGACGTTCTATACTTTTCTTCTTTGCCCAGATATACTAAAGAGAAAAACATCCTTGCTGGGTAAAAAATCCTAGTGCCAAAACTAAGCTGAAGAAGTGAGGTTCTGCAGGGGTTTAAGCCATGTTGAGTAAAAGTTGGCTAATAGGACAAAAGGAGGAGATCTAACCTGAATAAACCCAAATGGACAGCGGAACAACATGCCGCTATCACGTTACGGGGCCAACTCTTGGTTGCTGCTGCGGCTGGTTCAGGCAAGACGGCCGTGCTTGTGGAACGGTTAATCCATCGCATCACAAATCCTGAAGAACCTGAGGATGTGGATCGTTTTCTTGTCGTAACCTTTACCAAGGCAGCAGCTAATGAGATGCGAGAGCGTATCGGTAAGGCCTTAGACGATACTTTATTTCATGAACAAGAAACTCGAGAAATCGAGTATCTCCTCCGCCAACGCACCCTTCTTCATCAAGCAAGCATTACTACCTTACACTCTTTCTGTTTAGAGTTAATCCGGAAGTATTTTTACCAGCTTGAACTTGATCCAGCATTTCGGGTTGCTGATCAGGCAGAGGCTGACCTTCTGCGCCAAGATGTAATTGAAGACCTCTTTGAATCAAGGTATGAATGCGTTGATCTTGCCTTCTTGAAACTGGTCGATGCCTTCGGGTCAGATCGTGATGACCAACCGTTGATGGAGCAAATTTTGCATCTTTATGAGTTTGCTTACAGTCAACCCCACCCAGCTGTGTGGCTAGCAGAACTTGATAAAGCCTATGGATGGAATGATATTGAAGCAATGATGCAGAGCGTTTGGGGTCAAGCGGTTCGTCAGGGACTATTGGACCGGGTGAGCGAAAGTTTCGGCTTACTTAAACGAGCCGAACAAATTACCCAGCGCTCTGGGGGTCCGGTCCTCTACTCAGAGACCTTACAAGATGATTTAAACCGAGTTCGGTTATTAAAGCGCACCTTAATCGAAGGACATTGGACTCAGGTCGAAGTTCAATTCAGGTCCGCTGTCGATTATCCCAAGCTTCCAGCCATACGCTCTAAAAACAAGAAAAACTCTGTTGCCAGTCCAATGGAAAGTGATGAAGCCATTCAGAAATCGTTACAAGAAGAGTGCAAGAAATTGAGAGACGAGGCGAAGAAGAAACTAAATTCTTTAAACGATGAGGTCTTTGCTTACCCTCTTGAAGACCAGCTTCCGGCCTTACGCGAAATGGGGATGATGGCCCAAACCTTCAGTAGCTTAGTCAATGAATTTTCGGAAAGTTATGCTGCAGCAAAGAGACAGCGCAACGTCTTAGATTTTACCGATTTAGAACATTTTGCCCTTCAATTACTGGAAGATAAGGGTGAAGCTTCTTTGCTTGCTCAAGACCTAAAAGCTTATTTTTCAGAAGTGTTAGTGGATGAATATCAGGATATTAACCCTGTTCAAGAACGCATCTTGCAATTGATATCAAGGCAAGAGGAATCCCCCAATCTCTTTATGGTTGGAGATGTCAAGCAAAGTATTTATCGTTTTCGCATGGCCGACCCCAACTTATTTCTCGCCAAATATAGTACCCTGCCACATTGGTACCCTGGAATGCCTGACAGCGCATCTCCTTTAAAGCTTGTGATTGATCTAAACCGTAATTTTCGAAGTCGTCTTGAAGTGGTAGAGGGGGTTAATTTTTTATTTCGTCAGATTATGACAAAAGGTGCTGGAGAAATCCCCTATGACGATCAGGCGGCCTTACAATACGGCGCGTCCTTTGTTTCTGGACAGGACCAAATTCACACGGCTGAAGGTCCGATAGAAATTCACCTTATTGACCTCAAAAGCATAAAAAACCAGCTGGCTATTCCTTTCATAGATGAGGGAATGAATCACTCCGAGCATGAAGACGACCCAGTATCCGGTCTTGTAGATGGGAGCACATGTAGTGAAGATGAATTAACTTCTGGTGCTGGAGACTCTATATCCCCAGAAGATTTGGACAAGGCTCGAATTGAAGCGCGCCTTGTCAGTGAACGGATCCAGCGCCTGGTGCAAGACGCTGAATTCCAGGTATATGATAAAACAGACAAGCATTTTCGCTCAGTACGTTATTCAGATATTGTCATCTTGATGCGTTCTTACTCAGCGGTAGCGCCAATCTATGTCGAAGAATTTCAAAGTGCCGACATCCCTGTGTATGCTGAAACGACAACTGGTTACTTTGGAGCCAGTGAAGTGGAAACAATGTTATCCCTCCTCAAGATCATCGATAATCCACGCCTAGATATTCCATTGGCTGCGATCCTTCGATCTCCACTGGTCAGCCTGAATGGAAGCGAGTTAGGTAAACTCAGGATGATACTTCCTGAAGGAGACTTCTATGAAGCGTTGACGCTCGCAGTCTGGGCTGGTATAGCCGATGGAGATTTGCCGTCGGAAAGAGTCGAAGCGTTTAAACAAATCTTAGAGCTTTATGAAGACTCCTTACCACTACGGTTTGAAAAAGCACACGTAATATTGGCTACAACTCCTGAGATGAAGGATAAAATCACGAATTTTTGGATCAAACTTCAAGAGTGGCGAACGCGTTCCCGTCGTACATCCCTAGCAAATCTGCTCTGGTCTCTTTATGAAGAAACAGGCTACCTATCTTACGTTGGAACCTTGCCAGCCGGCGTCCAGCGTCAGGCCAATCTACGAGTTCTCTATGACCGAGCCAGGCGCTTTGAAGCAACAAGGTACCGCGGATTATTCCGTTTTCTTCGCTTTCTGGATCGGTTTCAAGGACAAGGCAAAGATATGGGAAATGCTCGCGCTTTAGGCGAAACTGAAAACGTCGTCCGCTTAATAACGGTTCACGCAAGCAAGGGCTTGGAATTCCCAATTGTTTTCGTTGTCGGCCTAGGACGAACGTTTAATACTCAGAGCCTTAAGGGAAAAGTGCTCCTGCATTCTGAATTAGGAATGGGTATGCCAATCATTGATGTCGATAACTATGTGCGCTATCCTTCCTTAATCCAGTACGCAGTCAAACAACGTTTAGCTCAAGAATCTTTAGCTGAAGAGTTACGCATCCTTTATGTTGCTCTAACTCGTGCTAAAGAACGATTATTTCTGTATGGCAACATAGATAACGTGGATGATGCCCTTCTCAAATGGCAACGTACTTCAGAATGGCAAGAGGTTGCACTGCCAGAAGGTCAACTCCGGGGTGCCAAATGCTTTTTGGACTGGATTGGCCCGGCTTTGGCTCGTCATCCCCAAAATTTCTTCGGAGAAGCAGAGGGAGAAGCGTGGTTGTCCATTCCGGAGATTAATTCACGCTGGGAGATCCATATTCATCGAAGCTTAACATCGCTCAAGGATGAGAACTTCGGAGAACGCGCAAAGAACGATATAGCGAGCATCGAAGCTGCAAGCTCTGAGTTGAACATGAAGAAGAGTATCAATTCACACCAAGTGGAGAGCGTGGGGGAGAGCATCGACCAGGCTAAAAACGTTGAATATTGGTTTGCTGAAGTAAACCATCGGCTAAGTTGGCAGTATCCGCACCTAGATTCGGTTCGTCAGATGGCGAAAACCAGTGTTAGCGAACTAAAACGCCAATACAACTGGCAGGCAGACGAGGAAGCTTCACCACTTTCAACACTTTGGCAAGGCACTGATTCCGTGAAACGCCCTAAATTTCTTCAATCAGCTCAAACCTTAACCGCGGCCGAGCGAGGAACCGCTTTACACACTGTAATGCAACACCTTCCTTTTAAAGAATGGGCAATCCACTGGACAACCTTGACCCAATCGGAACAGATCAATCACATCGTCGAATTTTTAAGTAGGCTCGAACAGCACGATTTTCTTAGTGCCGAACAAAAAAACAGTATTCAACCCGTACCAATTGCCCAATTTCTGAATTCTTCACTAGGACAGCGTCTCTTTAGTTCAGAGCAAATACTTCGTGAAGTTCCTTTTACGTTAACTATTCCAACTGAGGGCCAAACAAGTATCTTGATACAAGGTGTCATAGATGCTGTGATAATTAGCAAAAACGAATCCGAAGAATTTAGCGCGGAAATTCTTGACTATAAAACAGATTCTGTTAGCTTAAACAGCAGCGACAGTGGTGACGCCACGATTGCTAAAAGTAGCTTCAGGAATCCAGAGCAGATTTTGCGTGATAGGTATGCCCTGCAACTTTCACTTTATGCTTTGGCGATAGAGAGCTTACTTAAAATAAGGGTCACTCGTTGTAACCTCTATTCCTTTACTCTTGACCGTGAAATAGCCATTTCAAATGAGCTTCGCCGTGATATTCGAGTACCCGGTTTTCCTTTCGGAAAGGCTTCAAGCTGCATCCCAAATGACTAATTATATTTTTAATATTTTGTTATTGAGAAAGGATTTTTGATTTATTTGGCGAATTAATAGTCAAGATGTCTTTGTGATTGTTGTAACTAACTTTACCCAAGGAGTCATGATGAAAGAGGTGTTGTAATGAGTCAAAATAAAATCGGTGCTGTTTTGATAGTAGGCGCAGGAATCGCCGGTATTCAGTCTGCACTTGATTTAGCAGAGTCGGGATACTTAGTTCATTTGGTAGAAGAGTCGTCAGCTATTGGCGGAACTATGCCTATGTTGGATAAGACTTTCCCGACTAATGATTGCTCTATGTGTATTTTATCCCCAAAATTAGTAGAATGCGGACGACATCTTAATATTCGTATTTATACTAATTCTCAGGTTACAAAAACCGAAGGTGAAGCCGGAAATTTCAAAATTACAATTAAGCAGAAGGCACGTTTTATTGATACCGAAAAATGTACGGGTTGCGGATCGTGTGCTGAAGTTTGTCCAGTTAAAGTAAATGATGAATTTAATCAGGGACTAGGTAAGCGTAAGGCTGTTTTCAAACAGTATTCCCAAGCCTTCCCTAACGCCTTTGCAATTGATGCTAAAAATTGTTTGTTTCAGAAACATGGTCAAATCAAAGGCAAAGACGTATGTAAGAAGTGTGTAGAAGCTTGTCAAGCTGGAGCGGTCAACCATGAAATGCAAGACAAAGAGATCAATATTGAAGTAGGCTCAATGATTCTCAACCCAGGTTTTAAAGTCTTCGATGCGGCTAAGTTGGATTACTACGGTTATGGCCAGATTAAAAGTGTTGTTACCAGCCTTGAGTTTGAACGTTTACTAAGCGCTTCCGGACCCTTTGATGGGCATTTGGTACGACCTTTTGACCAAAAAGAACCTCAGAAAATTGCTTGGATTCAATGTGTTGGTTCCAGAAACGCCAAAATTGATAAGAATTATTGTTCTGGTGTTTGCTGTATGTACGCAATTAAAGAAGCCGTCATTGCCAAGGAGCACAGCCATATTCCTGTAGATACTACAATTTTCTATATGGATATGAGAACGCATGGCAAAGATTTTGAGAAATATTATGAGAGCGCTAAAAATCAACATGGTGTCAAATTCGTGCGTTCCCGTATTTATGAAGTAATCGAGGCAAAAGATGGTTCGGGGGATGCTGTCATCAGGTATTCCACCGAAGATGGTCAAATATATACGGAACAATATGATTTAGTGGTTCTATCTGTAGGCATAGAACCGGGAGATAGTTCCAAAGAGTTAGCTAAAATATTAGATCTGAAGGTTAACAAATTCGGTTTTGCCGAGCTTGAACCACTCAGCGGTGTGAATACTTCTAAAGAAGGGATTTTCGCTGCCGGGGCCTTTAGCGGGCCAAGAGATATTCCAGAAACCGTCATGCAGGCCAGTGCAGCTGCTGGTTCCGTTGCTTCTTTGTTATCTGAAGAACGTGGAACTCTAGTCAGTGATAAGGAATATCCACCTGAACTGCAAGTTGCGGGAGATGTTATTCGAACAGGGGTCTTTATTTGTCACTGCGGCGTCAACATCGGCAGCATTGTTGATGTCCCTGCTGTAGTTGAGTATGCGAAGACTCTGCCTACTGTTGTAATGGCTACTGAAAAAATCTATGCCTGTTCCCAAGATGCTCAGGCTTCAATGAAAGCTCTGATTGAGGAATATAAATTAAATAGAGTCGTTGTTTCTTCCTGTAGTCCACGAACCCATGAACCGTTATTCCAAGAGACCTTGAAGGAAGCTGGTCTGAATGCTCACTTGTTTGACATGGCCAATATTCGTGACCAATGTTCATGGGTGCATATGAATGAACATGAACTAGCTACCGAAAAAGCTAAAGATTTAACTCGCTTAGCAATTGTCCGTGCTTCGATGCAGCAACCTGTTCAGCCTGTCTTTATGGCTATGAACCACGCTGCCTTGGTTATCGGTGGTGGGATCGCCGGCATGAATAGTGCCTTATCTTTGGCCGATCAAGGGTATGAAGTTCATTTGGTAGAAAAAGACACAGCTTTAGGCGGCATAGCTCGGAGATTCTCCAAAGGCTTCCGAGGGGAAGATATGAAAGCATATGTTGCCGAACTAGTTGAAAGCGTCAACAAACATCCAAATATCAAACTCCATCTAGGGGCAGAAATTAAAGATGTTGGCGGCTTCTTAGGTAGCTTTACGACGACTTTAGCTGATGGAGAACAGATAGCACATGGTGTAGCTCTGATTACTATTGGTGGTCAAGAATATCAGCCTAAGGAATTCTTTTACGGCCAAGACGCCCGTGTCATGACCCAACTTGAATTAGATGAAGCTTTAGTTAGTAACGATTCAAGGGTAAGTGCTGCGCAGAATTATGTCTTTATCCAATGCGTAGGCTCACGTTGTGAAGAAAATCCTTATTGTAGTCGTACTTGCTGTACTAAATCCGTTAAGTTGGCTTTAAAGGTCAAAACTCAGAATCCAGATGCTAAAGTATTCATATTGTATCGCGATATGCGCACCTATGGTTACTTTGAAGAGGATTATGAACTTGCCAGAAGAATCGGAATTATCTTTGTTCGTTATAGCGAAAATGAAAAGCCTGTTGTTACCAAAGAAGGGGATACCCTAGTCGTAACTGTCAAGGACCATGTCTTAGATCGTCCGATTGAAATTGAAGCAGATGTTATTTGCTTGGCTGCTGCCATTAAAGCTCCGGCAGACGGACCTAAGCTTTCCCAATGGTTCAAAGTCCCCTTAAATAATGAAGGCTTCTTCTTAGAGGCGCATATGAAATTAAGACCTGTTGATTTCAGTACCGATGGAGTATTCATGGCAGGTCTAGCTCATAGTCCGAAAAATACGGAAGAAGTTATTGCACAGGCTAAAGCTGCGGCTGGACGGGCCGGTGTGGCCTTGTCTAAGGAAATGGTAGAATCGGCAGGATTAAACGCCTTCGTTGATAAACGCAAATGTACTGCCTGTGGCACATGTGAAGCTGTTTGTTCGGCTAAAGCCGTATCAGTCGATCTGGTTAACCGTGTTGCCGTAGTTAACGATGCTCTGTGTAAAGGCTGTGGAGCATGTGCTTCAAGTTGCCGTTGTGGTGCCATCAATCTCAGAGGGTGTACTAATGAGCAAATAGCTGCAATGTTAAACACCTTCTAAATTGAAGGAGCCTCAATAATTATGGGAAGGTAGATGATTATGGGAGAAAGTCAGGTAAATACAGAAACTAAAGCGTACGAGCCAAAAATCGCAGCTTTTTTGTGTAACTGGTGTAGTTATGCAGGAGCGGATTTGGCTGGTGTAGGCAGATTTCAATACCCAGCAACGATTAGAACGATCCGAGTCCCTTGTTCGGGTAGAATTAATCCTTTGTATATCCTAAAAGCAATGGCTAATGGGGCAGACGGAGTGTTGGTCTCCGGCTGCCACCCAGGAGATTGTCATTATATGAGCGGAAATTATGTAGCACGCAGAAAATTTGCTTTAATAGATTCGCTTTTAAAGCATGTTGGTTTAGAAGAAGGCCGGGTTAATTTTTCTTGGGTATCTGCAGCAGAAGGTGTTCGATTTGCTGAAGTTGTAAAAGGGGTTACTGGACGTGTTGCAGCCCTAGGTCCCAATAATGGTGTATTTAAGGTAGTAGACGGGGGGGGAACGAATGAATAGCATAATTGAGGATATCCGAGCAACGGCCCGTCAATTACTGACTGACGGAAAAGTAGACGTTGTTATCGGCTATGAAAAAGGTTCCTTACCTCTGAAAGCAACTCCTTGCTTTGTGCGTTCTCCTCAAGATGCCGATAAGTTAATCTGGGATGAAACGTGTGAGAACAATCTGGCAGCCTTTTCCACTTTGACCCAAGGCAAAAAGGCCATTATTGCTAAAGGCTGTGACAGTCGTGCTTTAGTCGTTTTACTGCAAGAAAATCAGTTAGTAAGAGATGATTTGTATATCATCGGCGTATCCTGTCAAGGTGTCATCAATAAAAAGAAGATTGAGGCAGAAACAGGAGAAATCCTCGAAGCTAGCCTTGATGCGGGAAAAATAACTGTTAAAGGTATGGAAGGTGATAAAGAATACACCTTTGCTGATGTGAAAGATGTATCTTGTCAAACCTGCCGTTATCCTAATCCCGTTTTAGAGGATATTCATATCGGAGGATTGATTGAAGTTCCTCAGCAAGCTGCAGTCTTTGCTGATGTTGCTGAGATGGAAAACAAGACCGATGGCGAAAGACAAGCTTATTTTAAAGAACAAATGAGCAAATGTATTCGCTGTTATGCGTGTCGCAATGCCTGTCCTTTGTGTTATTGCAAGGAATGTTTTGTGGATTGTAATTCCCCTAAGTGGCTCACCGGTGGAGTTGATAGTGCCGAAAATCTCTTTTTCCAAGCGGGCCGTGTCTTACACTTAGCTGGTCGTTGTGTCGAGTGCGGAGCGTGTAGCAGAGCCTGCCCGCAAGATGTGGATATTAGAGCTTTGAACCGCAAAATGTCCAAAGATGTTTTCACTATGTATAACCATGAATCTGGTATAACTGTCGATGGCAGTCCAGCTCTCAATGAATACAGCGCGGATGATCCAGAAGCGTTCTTGGTAAAGGAGTGAGGTGAAGAAATGAAGATAACTAAAGAAAAATTTGGGCAAGCATTCGATGCTTTAGCCGCTGATTACCAAATAATTGCTCCGGTTAGTGAGGCAGGTGGAGTTAATTATTTGACAGTTAAGAGCTTTTCAGAAGTCAAACAAGATTATCTGAATTCTAAACTTCCTCCTAAATCTTTCCTTTTCCCTCAGCATGAAAAACTCTTGTCTTATAAAAAAGAAGGCAAAGATATCACTGTTAAGAACGAGCTGAAGGTTGGGAAAAGTGTCTTATTTGGCATCAGACCGTGTGATGCTAAAGCGATGTTGCTTTTAGATAAAGTGTTTAAAAATGATGAATATAGAGACCCTTATTATTATGAGCGTCGTGATAATTCCGTCGTAATCGGGCTTGCTTGTAGTAAAATCTCCCCTAGCTGTTTTTGCTCCTCGATGGGCATTTCGCCTGCTAGTAGTGAAGGTTCGGATATTTTTCTGATTGATCTCGGTGATTCCTACCAAGTCGAAGTGATCACTGAAAAAGGGAAAGCTATAATGGCTGGTTTACAAGAACCTACCGAGCTTACCGCCGATGAGCAAGCACTTGTGACCACGATTAAAAGCGCTCAAACTTCTAGTAAAGTTGATGTGGCAACTATTACAGCTAAACTTGATAAAATGTTTGACAGTCCTTTTTGGGACTCTCTCCATGAAAAGTGCTTAAGCTGCAATGCTTGTTCTTTCTCTTGCCCTACCTGTCATTGCTTTGATATTTCTGAGGAAGTGCATAAGAACGAAGGGAGCAGAGTGAGAACGTGGGATGGTTGTATGGCACCGCTCTTTACGCTGCATGGTTCCGGTCATAACCCACGGGATAAGAAAAAAGCCCGCTGGCGTCAACGGATGATGCACAAGTTTAACTATTTTGTCCATAACAATGGAGATATTGCTTGTGTGGGCTGCGGTCGCTGCATTAAAAGTTGCCCAGTTAATTTGGATATACGGCAGGTCATTGATGGGGTCAACAACGCAGAATTGGTGGTGGACTAATGGAACAGAATCCTTATATCCCAATTACGATGAAGCTCGTTAAAAACATGTGTGAAACTGAAGATAAATTGATCAATACCTTTACACTAGCATTTTTAAATAAAGAAGATGAAGAAAACTTCAAATATATGCCTGGGCAGTTCGCTGAACTCAGTGCCTATGGTCATGGAGAAGCTCCTTTTGGAATTGCAACGTCGCCTACTGAGCCTGGAATTATTAAGTTCTCCGTCGCTAAAGTAGGGTGCGTATCTAATGCCCTTCACCTTATGGAAGAGGGAACTATGGTCGGTGTAAGAGGACCTATGGGAAACTATTATCCGCTGGAAGAGTTTAAAGGGAAAAATATCGTCATTATCGGCGGAGGTTTTGCCTTTACGACTCTGCGCTCAATGGCAGTCTATATGTTGGATGAAAAACATCGTGCCGACTATGGTGATATTACCGTTATTTACGGTGCTAGAAACCCTGGCTTATTGCTCTACAAAGAAGAATTAGCTGAGTGGGCGGAGAATCCAAATATCAATCTGGTTACCACTATTGATAAACCTTGCGATGGCTGGTGTAACCGCGTAGGCTTTATTCCTACAATTACCGAGCAAGTAGCACCTTCTTCAGTTAACACCTATGCTGTAGTGTGTGGACCTCCTGCCATGATCAAATATACT
The DNA here is from genome assembly GCA_031292075.1 of Desulfosporosinus sp. Classification (GTDB taxonomy): domain Bacteria; phylum Bacillota; class Desulfitobacteriia; order Desulfitobacteriales; family Desulfitobacteriaceae; genus Desulfosporosinus. The sequence continues at coordinate 40,220 of JARLHW010000014.1, read as the reverse complement.
TTGCCAGTTCTTGAAAAACTAGGATTCCCTCCTGAGCGGATTTACACTTCTTTAGAAATGCGTATGAAGTGCGGGTTAGGAATTTGCGGCCGTTGCAATATCGGGCCGAAATATGTATGTAAAGATGGTCCAGTATTTTCCATGGCTCAATTAAAAGAACTACCTAGTGAATATTAATTTGAAGGTCGGAGGTGATAGTGAGAATGGGTGAAACCATAAGAGTTAAAAGTTTAGATCCAACCTTGCGTGATGAAGTGGCAGGCATAATGAAAAATTTCGATTTTGCCAACTGCCTTACTTGTGGTATGTGTACTGCAGGGTGTGTCTATAGTGATCTCCACGAAAATCAGGACCCTCGTAAATTTATCCGCAAAGTAGCCTTGGGTATGCGGGAAGAGGCGGAAAAAGACCCTTTCATATGGAATTGTACAATGTGTGAACGTTGTACTGTGGAATGTCCAATGGGTGTAAATATTGCAGCCCTCACAAGAACATTCCGCGGAAAAGATGATGCACCCGGCCATTTGCAAATTATTGCCGATGACCATATCCGCACAGGTAACCAAATGGGTGTCGATCAAATTGATTATATCGAGACTTTGGAATGGATTGAGGAATTAATGCAGGAGGATCTGAAAGATCCTACGTACAAGATTCCTTTAGACGTGCCTAATGCAGATTTTATGTTTGGTTTCAATGCTCGAGAGATAAAACATTACCCGAGTGATCTGCAAACTATTTTGAATATATTTCACGCTGCCAAAGCCAACTTTACGATCAGCACTAAGCGCTGGGACGCAACCAATATTTGTTTGTTCACCGGGAAAGAAGATGAGTTCTGTGAAATCTCCCGACCACTCTTTGAAGAAGCTGAGAGATTAAATGTTAAAGAAATAATCGTCACAGAATGTGGCCATGCTTTCCGCTCGACAAGAGTGTTTGGACGCAAATACTGGACAGAGAAACCGATCCCGGTACGCCATATTGTCGAGTTGTATGCCGATTGGATCAGAGATGGCGTGATAAAACTCGATAAGACCAGAAATACAATCCCTGTGACCATGCACGATCCATGTAATACTGTTCGTAAAGAAGGAGTCTCTGATCCGCAACGTTATGTGATCCAAAACGCTGTCATGGATTATCGCGAAATGGATCCTACTGGTAAAATGAATATTTGTTGTGGAGCAGGTGGAGGAGCTTTAGCCGTAGCGGCAACTAAAGGGATGCGGATGGTTAAAGCAAAACCTAAAGTTGATCAATTAGTGGCTACTGGTGCAAAATATGGGTGCATCCCTTGTCATAACTGTATGGACCAATTTGTAGACATGAATAAGCATTATAAACTTGGTATGAAGATGATGCATCTCAGTGCCTTAGTGGAAGTTGCCATGGGTTTAGTCGATGAGGCGGATATAGGTACTCATTAATTTCTTTCCTCTTTACTAGTGAAATTTACCCTGGGTTTAGCAGAAGAGGATTAGTTATTGAAATTTTCCAAATTAAGAAGCCCCGACGGCGGAAATCGCATCGCTCGGGGCTTTTTCTATTAGTTATTTGAACCCCTGAGTCTACTCAAACTCTATAATTGCTTCACATAATTTGTTTGTCATGTACGGTTCACTTAATACTTTAGATAGCGCATTAACCATAGTGTGTATTTACTTATTATTGACTTATGATAGACTCAATGCTAATCTTTAGTGTAAGTGAAATTACAAGCTATTACCCAGTTGAACTGCCCGATTATAGTTGTCCTCTTTTATTCAAAAACCTGACATCGAGGGGGATATCAGTAAGTCATTAATGATTGTAGATGAAAGGAATGAGAGCAGAGGATGAGGCTGAATATAATGCGGGAGTCGGGAGATAGATCTTATCCAATTTGGTTATTAGTTAATCCAAAACATCCTGCTGTTCGCCACAACATATGGTCCCCTGTCTTAGATGCGATACAGGATAAAGTTTATCGGGAAATTCATACCAGAATAGATACTACTAATATTTTTATTAGGAATGCGGTTAGCGATTACAGAATTGTTCCTTATACCTTAAATTGGTGGGAAGTAGAAATAGCCAAAGAAATTGAATTGTTCAGGGAAATTGTTCTTGAACATAAACCAAGGATTCTTATTACCTTTGGTGCGTTTCCATTTGAATTTTTGAGGCGTGTCTGTGGGATTAAACCCGAAAAAGGTCCTAAGTATTGGAGCACATCTAACTTAGAAGTTGAATTTAACAACTCAATTGAGAACTTTGATATCAACAAAACTAATAGGATTCCCTTACTCCGCCGAGTGCTTTTGAGTGATAATTTCATGGAAGCTCACAATTGTTTCGGTCAAAAGGACGGAGAAAATTACTATTACAATGTTGGTAAAAGGATAGCTGAAAAAATTATTGAGAACAAGGATAGTCTTGATATCTGGATAAAATAAACGAGCCTGACTTATTGGTTTAAAGTGTATCATTAGTTGTAATTAATGATATGCCTTAAACCATATTAATTTATTACCATAGGGTTCCAATTTATAATCCATTCTCCAATTTGTGGGGTGGAATTTCTTTTTTTTGAGTAACATGCCTTAATACATAATACATGACCAGAAAAGATTTACTTTAACTCCATTTTCTAATTTAATGAGGTTATTAGTTAAATCTATCAAATAATGATTGGATGGGGAATATAATGGCTGCTGAAATTAAACTGCCTCCAGTGCTAGAAATTATACGCGGTAATATTGTTAAACACGGCAATCCACTCGCTATGAAGGGTACAGAGGTGGCTGCTTGGGCTAATGAACTAAAATTACCTGAAAGTGGAGATTTGTTATTTTACACTGGAGGTGAATATCAACTTCTTCCTTTTATTGATTCTTTAGTGAATACGATGACCCATCTGGACCAAGGAAGTAAAGTCTTCTCCTTGATGATGGGTGCTAGAAATATTATTAATAAGACTGGTATCAATGCTGAGAAGATTTATGCCTCTGTTTTAGCTAAGGACCGCGAACGATTTAACTCTGTTTCTTATAAAGCAGCCATAATTCTTCAGAAGTTAGGGTATGACCTTTGTTATGCTGGTAAGAAGGAACTTTACAGTGGTGCTTTACTCTCTGAACTGGGATTTTGTGAGGACATGAAATCTTATGCTGTCAGGGTAACTGAGGTACTAAAACAAAGTAAGGCCAAAACTATTGTTTGTCTGTCCCCTCACGCTGCAGAAGTCTTTAAGTTTGTATATCCTAAGCTCATACAGGACTTTCCGTTTGAAATTCGAACGTTTGTTGAGTTAGTTTGGGAAAGAAGACACAGGCTTCCCGTAATTAAATCAGCGGAAACTGTCGTAATACATGACTCTTGTCGCTTGGCCCGTGAATTGGAGATCGCTGAAGAGCTTCGGGACATTTTACAAAGTGTGGGTGTACCATTCCTTGAGGCTGGGTGCAATCGCGAATGGACCACTTGTTGTGGTGGGCCAAATAAACTTCTTTTCCCTGATGTTTCTCACACGGTAGCTTCACGCAGAGTAGAAGAACTTGAGGAAACAGGGGCAGATATCATTTTAACATCCTGTCCTTATTGCTTATCAGCCCTACAAGGTGGTCAAAGAAAAGAAAACAAAACTAAAATAGAAGACCTAATCGAATTTTTATTTAGGGGGTTTGAGGTGTAATGGCTGATTTGCAGAAAGAATTCAATGACTATACAAAAAACCTTAATCAAGCAAGTAAAGATGAAAATATCAAAAAAGCCATTACACGGGCAGTGAAGTCTTATCGCGAGACCACCGCTGAAACTTTAAATCGCTTTCCTCACACTCCAGCTATGGCTGAAGAAGTACGGGAGATTAAAACAAATTCAATTGCTAATAATTCGGAATTACTGAAACAAGCAATGGAGTCGGTTGAACGAAATAAAGGCAAAGCCTTTTATGCTAAGGATAAACAAGAGGCCTTAGAGATGACAGCCAAGATCATCGGAACGGGCAAAACTATAGTAAAAGGAAAAAGTATGTTGGGTGAAGAACTTGCTTTAAGGGAATATCTCGAAGAACAAGGAAATGATGTCTGGGAGACTGACTTAGGTGAATTCATCTTACAACTTAATCACGAGAAACCAATGCACATCTTGTCTCCTTCGATTCATGTGCCACGGGAGCAGGTAGCTGAACTATTTACTAAATTCTTTAAAAAAGAAGTTCCTCCTGATATTGCTCAGGAAGTGGCGGTCGTGCGAGAGTTTTTACGAGAAAAATATTTCACTGCTGATGTCGGTATAAGCGGTGCTAATGTTGTGGCTGCTGATACGGGGGCTATGGTTATCATCGAAAACGAGGGTAACGTGCGGCTCTCGACTGGTGCGCCCCCTGTTCATATTGTTTTAGTAGGTATCGAAAAAATTGTTCCTACCTTTCAGGAAGCGATGAAAGTTACTGAGGTCACTTGGCGTTACGCTCAATATGGTGTGCCTGGTTATGTTAATATTATTAGTGGCCCAAGTAAAACGGGAGATATTGAAAAAGTAACCACCTATGGAGCTCATGGGCCCAAGGAGTTTTATGTCATTTTTGTTGACAATGGGCGTAGTGATATGGCCAAAGAAGAGGAATTTAGTGAAGCCCTAAACTGCCTACGATGTGGGGGATGTATGTATGAATGCCCCGTCTTCCAGGTCACTGCAGGCCACTTTGGTCATGTTTACATGAGTGGTATTGGTGCAGTATGGACAGCTTTTGTTGCTGGAGGGATGGAAAAAGCAGCTCCACTCGTATTCACGTGCCTTCGCTGTGGACGGTGTGTTGAACGATGTCCGATGAAAATCAATGTTCCTGCTATGGTGGGAAAATTACGAGAAAGAGTAGTATGCGGTTAGATTGCGAGTATTTGCCTCGGTATTAATACCGAGGTTTTTTTTATGATTCCGGAAAAATGGCAAGCAAAAAAAGGATTATATGGAAAAGACGGAGAACACTTTAAAAAGATAGACCTATATTGCTATCTACCTAAAAGGTTTGGATAGCAATATAACCTTTATTGGGAGGAAATCATTTGAGTATCGAAATATTAGGTATATCAGGCAATCCTGTAGCTAATAGCAACACCGACCGATTGGTTTTACAGGTAATGCGGTCAAGTGGGTTGGAGTATGAATTTGTTAAACTGAATGATTTATACTTAGGACCTTGCCGCGCTTGCCAAACCTGTGTAGAAGATAATATTTGTAAGCTAGATGATGATTTCCCTGAGTTAGCCAAGAAGCTGCAAGAAGCAAAAGGATTAGTGATAGGGGGGTATACACCCTACGGAATACTAGATGCTTTTACAAAAGCATTTTTGGAAAGACTTTGCTTAATGATGCATCTAAATAGATTAAATGAGCAAAAATATTTCGTCACTGTTATTTCAGGATTGAGTAAACAAACTTCAGAACTAGCCCTTAAATTAATAGCTAAGGAATTGTTCAGGGAAAAGCTGCAACCTGTAGCACAATTAAGTATCGAGGAAAACGTCCCTTACCTTACTGATCAACCAGTATGGGAAAAAGCGACAAAATCCGGAGAATTGTTGGCTCAATTTATCACTGAAGAGATCGAGTGTTGGCTGTAATTAAAAGAGCATTATGAAAAGTTAGAGCTAAAGGAGAATTACTGTGGAAAAGATTATTGATTTGAAAAGTAAATTGAACCATGGAGACTTTATTTTCACAACGGAATTAGGCGCAATTGATGGAACACAAATTGAAGATAGGATCTCGAAGGCAAAAGACTATGTGGGATTAGATGCAATCAACGTTCACGATTGCCCAAATGGAAATTTAAGAATTAACTCGATAATGGCAGCTAGTATTCTTAAGAGAGAATTAGGCATTGAAGCTATTCCTCATTTTACTTGTAGAGATCGAAGCTTACTAGGGACACAAGCGGATTTATTAGGTGCTCATGCTTTAGGCATTAGAGGTATTTTAGCGACGACTGGGGATGGGCCACTACATGGGCCTTATAAAGAGTCCAAAGCTGTTTATAATTATAATAGCTATGAATTAATTCAACTTATTCATAACTTGAATTCTGGCAAAGATGCCAACGGAGTGGATATCAAAGGAAGTACAGACTTTGTGATAGCGGCCGCAGCAACCCCTGGGGCACCAAACTTGACTGTGGAAATCGAACGTATGAAGAGAAAAGTCGAAATGGGCGCCGATTTTTTTCAAACACAACCCATTTATGACGTGGCCCGGGCGAGAGAGTTTTTAGAACAAACTAAAGTCCTTGGCAAACCAGTTCTCTTGGGTATCATGCCATTAACCGATTTAAAGTTGGTTAAATTTATTAATAATAAAATGGCGGGGGTCACGGTCACAGCTGAGATCATTAAACAAATGGAAGATGGTAAGAATGGAATAGAAATTGCCTTCGAGTTTATATCAGAACTTTTTGACGAAATTGAGGGTATTCATATATACGGCATGGGAGATGTTCAAACGACTAATAAAATTATTGAATTTGCAAAAGGTTTGTAACAACTGTCAAATACAGCCATTTGGAATATAATACCACAGACCCATGAAAAGAGGGGTGATGGTATTGGGAGATAACAAGAGAGTTGAAGAAATGAACTATTTTGAACTCTTAGCTTGGTTGGGCATAGGCAGTTCCCATCCGGGAGGCTTCCCGGCTACCAAACAAAATTTGGAGGCTATGCAAGTCCAGCCAGAGGAATATGTTCTTGACGCAGGGTGTGGCAGCGGTCTTACGGCTTGTCACTTGGCTAAAACTATTGGCTGCAAGATCTTGGGAGTTGATATTAATCCCCAAATGATTGAAAAAGCCTATCTAAGAGCTGAGAAAGAAGGAGTTTCTCAGCTAGTGGAGTTCAAAGTAGCTGATGCTTATAATTTGCCCTTCGCTGATAACCAATTTGATTTAGTCATGGCTGAATCAATAACGGTATTTTTAGATAAAGTCAAGGTATACCAAGAGTTCTATCGAGTACTGAAGCCTGAGGGCAGGGTTGCTGACCTAGAAATGGCGCTCTTAAGAGAATTGCCCACCAATCTGAGAAGAGAGATGGAGACCTGCTTCGGTTCAGGTACCAATCCATTACCTTTCGAAGAATGGCTTAATGCTTTATCGCTAGCAGGTTTTCAAGATGTAGACATCAAGAATCCGCAACCTTTGAGAAGTAAAGGCAATGTGATCATGAATGAACTCAAAAAGGATTGGCTTCTAGTCATAGGCCTCACTGACAAAGTCAAAAAGCAGCCTGGCTTACTGGTTAGATTGCAAAAAAACGCTGGTTTCATGAAGAGAAACCAGAACTACTTTGGATTTGGTCTGGTTTACGGGCGAAAACCAACCCCCGTTGCCCAGCAATTAGACTTCAAAGGTTGGGTGCAGAAGATATTTTCCAGATGTAAACATCTGATTGCTCAGCCTAGCAAACTTTCTTATGATCATCTTCATATTTAATTGACGAAATTGCTAGAGAAGAGTATGATTTTAATAATTATTTACAATAGTTCATGAACTCTTCTCTCTGGAGACATGCCAATATAGTTGGAATTGAGGGAGTTCTGTGATGTTAGAGAAGGGGAAAGAACATGGGGCGAGACCTATTAGAAAATATCATAAAAGCCGGCCAGGCCCTCAAAGGCATTATCACAAGAACACCGCTTCAACGGAATGATATCCTCTCGGAAAAATACAACTGTAATCTTTATCTAAAACGCGAGGACCTACAAGTTGTCCGTTCTTTTAAAATTCGCGGAGCTTACAACCTCATTCAAAGTATTCCCTCTGACCAATTAAATAACGGCGTCGTCTGTGCCAGTGCTGGCAATCATGCTCAGGGCGTTGCATATTCGTGTAAAGCCTTGAAGATTGCCGGAAGCATATACATGCCTTCTACTACTCCAAGACAAAAAGTCTCTCAGGTCAAACGTTTTGGAGGAGATTTTATTGAAGTGGTTCTAATTGGAGATACCTTTGATGATGCGTTTTATGAAGCCAAATCACATTGTGAAGCAGAAAATAAGTATTTTGTTCATCCTTTTGATGATCCTCTGGTTATCGCAGGACAGGGCACAATGGCCATCGAAATCTTAAATGATTTGGAGAACCCAGTGGATTATATTTTTGGAGCTATCGGAGGGGGAGGGATGATGTCAGGAGTGGGCACATACATCAAACGCCTCAGCCCTGCTACCAAAATTATTGGAGTGGAACCTCAGGGGGCCTGTTCTATGAAGCAGTCTCTTATTAATAATCAAGTCGTGACCTTGGATAAAATCGATAAATTTGTTGACGGTGCAGCCGTAAAGCGCGTCGGGGATCTGACCTTCAAAATCTGCCAGGAAGTCTTGGATGATGTCTTGGTCGTTAGTGAAGGGAAAGTCTGCACCGCGATCTTAGAGATGTACAATGAATATGCGATCGTTGTAGAACCCGCGGGTGCCCTTCCAATCGCCGCTTTAGACGATTATAGAGATCAACTTAAGGGTAAAACCATCGTTTGTATTATTAGCGGTGGAAATAACGATATTGAAAGAACCCCGGAGATTAAAGAACGTTCCCTCCTCGATCAAGGACTTAAACATTATTTCATCATAAATTTCCCTCAGCGCCCTGGTGCACTGAAAGAATTTGTGGTCGATATTTTGGGGCCTAACGACGATATCACCCGATTCGAATATACGCAAGTTAACAATAAAGAGGAGGGACCGACCCTCGTCGGGATTGAGCTCACCCAGAAAGAAGATTATCAAATCCTCATTGAGAAAATGAACAGAAAAGGGATTCAATATACGATTATTAATGACAACCAGGAATTATTTAATCTTCTGATATAATCCCGGTATAGAGGACCAAAGGCAAACGCCTATCCTAAAACTGTCTAATGGAGCCAAAGGATATCAAGTTAAATTGCTTGATATCCTTTGGCTTTTGTTGAATACAAACAAATAATTGGCGCTGACAAAAGCTTTAGTTAGTTTCGTCGTAGCTTTACGTAAAATCCTCTAGATTACCTGTATTGCAGCTGTATTGCAGCTAAATTATCTTCTAAAGATTTTACACAAGTAATCCGATATAGAAGTGAAGGGTCTTATATACCAGAGTCTATAATGCCCTGGTTTGGTTAATGGGGTACAGGCGGGCAGTTGCGATAGGGCCTCAGAAGAGGAAATTAATAAGCCTACAGAGACCTTATCGGAATTGCCTTGAGTAGGGCGGACTAATGGATGTAAAGTGAGGCAAACGTGATGAATGATGGACAGGTCAACATTTTGATAGTGGATGATAAACCGGATAATTTACTCTTATATAAGCATTTTCTTGAAACTATCGACTGTAATATTATTACGGTGAGGTCCGGAAATGAGGCATTAAACTTGATGCGAAGATGCGAGTTTGCTCTCGTTCTTCTTGACGTCTTGATATCGGAAATAGATGGGTTTGAAATCGCTGAGCAAATGTGGGCTAGTGAACGAACTAAAGGTATTCCAATCATTTTTATTACTGCTAACAACATCGACCAAGGGGTTGTCTTCAAGGAATTTGAAGTAGGGGCGATCGATTACTTACTAAAACCGATTAAACCGGTTATTCTTCGAAGTAAAGTAAAGGTATTCTTAGACCTTTATCGACAAAAGAAACTACTTGAAAGTCAAGCAGAATTGCTTGAATCTAAAGTTAGTGAATTACTCGAACTCAAAGAAGTTAACTGTCATTTAGAAAGCATCTCATCCCTGGATGGGTTAACAGGAATACCTAACCGTCGTACTTATGATCAATTTATCGGGATGAGTTGGAAAAACGCTTTAAGGGAACAACAACCATTATCGCTTATTATGGCAGATATAGACAATTTTAAATTATATAATGATAATTATGGTCACATTCAAGGGGATGATTGTTTAATTCTCGTCGCAAAGTCTTTAGTTTCATGCACCAAACGGCCGAGTGACATGGTCGCACGTTATGGCGGTGAAGAATTTATAGCATTGTTGCCGAATACAGATAAAAAAGGTGCCTTATTAGTGGCTGAAAGGATGCGTAATAGCATCGAGAAGTTGGCTATTAAACACGATCAGTCTCAAGTTGCTCATTGTGTTACAATTAGCTTAGGAGTTGCTGAGATAATTCCCCAACCCTTTGATTTACTTGCAGATTTTATTAAAATTGCCGATAACGCACTTTACGCGGCAAAACGTGAAGGACGAAACATTGTACATATGGGAACCAATTGTCAACTCAAATCTAAAAATCTTATCCTTCCCAGGATTCCTAGGTCTTTCAGGAAAATTATTGAAGGAGTATGGCTTGCAAAGCGCGGTCAAGTAAAGAATCTCCTCAGCCAACTTTTAGGAGCATGATAGTCTCAATATTGACATAATGTATATGAGGATATATATTGAAAGAAAAGTGTGTATATACACACTTTTCTTTCATTCTAGTAACTATGGAAAATGGCTTTAGTCCATTAATCATATTCAGACAATCCCTAAATCTCTAGTCCATGTCAGATTTGTAACCAGAATTCCCTTCTTGAGAATATCCGCCAAGTATATATGAAAGTGCAGGTGTCGGAGATGGAAACATCGAAGGTGAATAATTATCGAATTGCTTATGATAAATACTGGAAAGACTTAAAAAGAAAGGTGCCAGAAGAAGTTGCTACTCAGCTTGCTGTGACCTACTCAAACGATACTCGTCAATTCATCGTGAAGTTCTTTAACTCAGAGTACATTTTGGATTGCGATGCTGAAACAATCTTTAAAAAAACTGACGGACAGGTCCCGGAAATCATGGCCTCTATAATAATTCTCAATTACCTGGCCTATGCGCGACCACCCCAAGAAACCGCTAAAAAATGGGTAAGTCTTAAAGAAATACCCAATGGAGGCGTATTATTTTACCCTGCGTTTCATAAAAACTCAATCAAAGGTCTTATCAAAGCGTTTGGGCATCAGCCTCAACACTTATTGGCGTGCGCAGCCGCCCTAGGCGGACAACCTGCTGACTTTGGCGATGCGTCCGCCGTTTTCCAAGCTTTTCCAGAAATCCCCTTGTGTGTGATTGTTTGGGAAGGTGACGAAGATGTTCCTGCCAACGCCACCATCCTATTCGAGCCTTCTGTTGAACATCTGTTACACATCGAAAGCACTATCGGTCTAGGCATGTATCTTGCGAGTAAATTGACTGCTTTACCGCAGGGTTAAAATAGATTTACAGGAAATGATTGGCTATGATAAAATATTTCAAGCAGATAGTATTGATACCATTTCGTGGGATTGTTTAATCAAAAGGGGGAGAGATGAATGAATCAATTCCATAAGGACTACAAGACCAGTATTCTAAGAGTATGTGAGAAAGTAGAGACCTTAGCCGAAATGGGTATACAACATGGAATGTGCCAGTCAGTTGATTTCTTTCCATACATACCTAATCTGAGGCATGAAATCATGGGTATTACAACCGATGAGGGTTTTAAAAGTTACTATGGAAACTGGGGAGTGCAAGAATTAGATACTTTAATAAGGCAAGTTTGTGGTAAGCTTTGTGTCCGGGACTGTAATACCGTTTACACCGTTGAAAATTTTCCCATAAAAGTACACGAGTGTGATAATTGCCCTATTTCCTGTTACCTTGAGACTTATGGTTTTGATGAGGACGATGAATTGCCTTAAGTGTGATAAAGGCAGGTGTAAATTTAATGTACATTAGTAATCAACAGCTTAAGCCAGATATAATAATCATTGGTGCTGGAATTATCGGTTTAAGCATTGCTTACCACATTCTAGAGGCAGATCCCCAAGTATCAATAACCATCTTAGAAAAAGGAAAAATGCTAGGCGTGGGATCCACCGGCAAGGGCACTGGCAGTATCCGCTACCCATTCAGTAGCACCTTGCTAAGGCGCCTAAGTCTTCTCAGTCGAGATTTTTTTCTTAATTTTGAGTCAACTTTTGATACCCCAATCGATTATCTGGAAAAGGGGTGTTTAATGCTGGCCACTCACGGGGGATTGTGGGATCAGTTGCAATTGACTACTGAAGATGCTGGGACTGATCGCATACCAATGCGGCTATTGAAACAAGAAGAACTGCTGAAATTTTTTCCATACCTCCACAGAGACCGCTTCCTAGGTGGGATATTGTGCCCTTGGGATGCCTATGCAGACCCATATGCTGTTTTGGCTGCCCTTTACGCTGCAGTCCGGCGTAAAGGTGCTAGCGTTCATTTTGGCCGGGAAGCAACTAAAATCCTGATCAAAGGAGATACTATTGAAGGTGTCGAAACAAGTCAAGGAACGATTTTGAGCCACCTCATAGTGAACGCTGCCGGTCCTTATGCTGCGCGATTCGCAGCGACAGCAGGGGTTACTCTTCCCGTGCAACCCTACCGCCGTCAGGTTTACGTCTGCACCAACCCTAAAGATGTGCCATCAGCCACTCCCTTAATTGTAGATATGGCTACTGGTTTTTATTTACATCAGGAAGCCAGCGGCAAGGTAGTATTATTGGGGGGGACCGATCAAAACACTTGGCCAGGATTTGATGATGTGGTTGATAAGTCTGAGGCTGAAAATTTTTTTCTGACAGCAGTCGAGACAATACCTTCCGCCATGGATATAAAATGGTTGCGCACTTATACAGGGTTATGCGAACAAACTCCTGATTTTCATCCCATAATTGGCGAAGCGCCAGGATTAAAGGGATTTTTTTTGGCTAACGGTTTCAGCGGCAATGGCTTTATGCATGCTCCAGCCGCGGGGAGCATCGTGGCCGACCTAATATTGAAGGGCGAAACTGAGCAAGTCGACATTAATCTATTCCATCTGGACCGATTCTAGGGGGCACAAAATGGAACATTTTTATATCGTACGTCTTTCTCCATCATAAGCTTGAAATTTATCAGATGAGCAATGCTTAATTGAAGCCCCATGTTGCCCGATGTGCTTCCTACTAAGGAAAAATAGGCAACTAATATTATTGGCTAGGCAGGATAATTAGGGGGCGAAGGAGAAATATTAAATTTAGGCCATTCAACTTTATCTTTGGAGGTATTAAATGAAAAAAATATTTTTGCTATTCTTTACCCTGTTAGTAGTGTCTCTTGTGGGTTGTGCACCTAAGGCACCTATAGCATCACAAACCCCTGCTGCAAATCAAACACCGGTCCAGCAGAAGCAGTCGACTCAACCAACCGCGCCAAATCAACCGGCAACTCCGGCCAAGAGCATGACCTGGAGTTCACCTCCAGCTATGCAAATTGACCAGAAAAAACCGTATCACACTATCATTCACACGAACCTTGGCGATATTAGTATCAAGTTATTTCCAGAAGATGCACCACTAACTGTTAATAACTTTATTTTCTTGGCACGTAATCACTTTTACGATGGCTTAAAATTCCACCGCGTGATTAATAACTTTATGATTCAAACCGGGGACCCCAACGGGAACGGCACGGGTGGTCCCGGTTATCATTTTGCCGATGAGTTATCTTCTAAACATACTTATACACCTGGAGTTGTAGCCATGGCTAATGCCGGACCGAATACGAATGGCAGTCAATTTTTTATCGGTTCTGGACAAAACGTTGCAAGTTTAAACCAAAACCCTAACTATACAATTTTTGGTCAAGTCGATAGCGGTATGGATATTGTGCAGAAGATTGCCAGTGTCAGAGTTGGCCCGAACTCGTCCGGTGAACAGAGTTCGCCTCTCGATCCAGTGTATATGAAGACAGTGGAAATACTAGAAAAGTAATAATAATCAAACAAAGCCAGAACGTGTTCACGTTTTGGCTTTGTTTGATCTCTTGAAAATTCGTTTGATTAAATTAATTGGGTGATGTATTCTATATGAAAAGAAAGTAAAGGAGGAATTTTATGGAGATGGAACGTGATGAATTAAAAGGATGGATAGAAGAACTAGATCCTGTCATTGATCCAATGGTTCAAGAAATAAGTCAACTAAAAGCAGATATCAAAAAATATCAACGACGTGTTGCATTCCTAGAGAGTTTACCAGTTGCAGATAAATATCCAGAACTGAGAAACGAATATGTTATGAAGGGGAATGAATATCAACAAAGACTGGATATGCTTTTGCAAAAATATACAAAACTGTTCAATGTGAGAGAACATGTTCTTATTAAATTAAGTAATATTTGATACTTACAAAAAAACACTGCTGCTTAAGTGTATTATCGACGCTTAGCAGCTTTTGATTTATCCGTAAATATGATACTCTTTTAACAGCGTTGCAGTTAATGGTAAAATTTGTTATAATGTTTTTGGATATTATTCAGCCTTGAGCTGTATTATGGAGTAAACTGATGATTCTACGCTTTACCACTCGTCTTTTAATTTTAGTAATGATGTGGGTAGGACTTTACCTACTTAAATGGGAGGGTCAGAGAAACCAACTTCTTTGGCTGGCGCTTATTTTTACGGGCATAGTCCTATTGGGAAGCCTGCTGGAGCAAATCCTCCACTATCAGGGAGATCCCTACATTCTACCGGTAGTTCAAGCCATCTTAGCTTTAGGACTTGTGTTTGTAGTGCGGATTAATCCCGAATCTGCAGTGCGCCAATTCTGGTGGGCGAGTATCGGGCAATTAATCTTCTATGCGGTTTTATGGATGATCCGAGATTATCAACAGTTAAGAAAATATAGATACCTCTGGGGACTTTTCGCGGTTGGATTGTTGCTTGTAACCCTGATGTTTGGCTTTTCGTCAGGCGGAGCTAAAAGCTGGCTGAGAATCGGGGGAATCGGAATTGAACCCGAAGAATTTGTAAAACTAGCCTTGCTTTTATTTTTATCGACGTACTTAGAAGAGAATGAAGAATTATTGCGTGTAGGGACTGTTCAATGGGGAAGATTCTCTTTACCAGATCGGCAAACGTTAGGTCCATTCATGGTAATAGCAGCCTTTGTGCTTGGAATTTTGGCCGCTCAGAAAAGCTTGGGGATGGCTTTATTGCTTTATCTGCTCTTTGTGCTTATGCTTTATGTTGTGACAGAGTGGGCCCTTTATATAGGAATTTCTGTTCCAATTTTCCTTCTGACCGGAACATTGGGTTATAAGCTTTTTGCCCATGTACGCGTTAGGGTCATGGTGTGGATGAATCCATGGCAGGATCCCACCGGTATGGGGTACCAAATTGCTCAATCTCTGTTTGCAATTAGTGGGGGCAGAATCCTCGGTACAGGGTTAGGCAATGGCATTGGCGCAATAACCGTGCCCGTTGCCAGTACAGATTTTATCTTTTCCATCATTGCTGAAGAACTGGGGTTTGCCGGGGCAATGGCTGTACTAATCCTTTTTCTGATTTTGGTCATGAGGGCCTTTGCCGTAAGTCTGAGGGCTAAAGATCGGTTTGGGCAAATTTTAGCTTCAGGAATAGGGATTCTCCTAGGAACAGAAACCTTAATTATTCTTGCTGGGGTCACTAAACTACTTCCCTTGACAGGAATTCCACTTCCCTGGGTCAGTTATGGTGGAAGTTCCCTCATTGTTCACTTTATTCTGCTGGGGGTGCTGCTGAATATTTCAAATGCCAGCGCCGTGAGTTCCCACAGCACCGATAGGAGAAGCATGTATGCAGCAAAATGCAAGGGTTACATCGAGTAGTCCTAATATTATCTCATCTCCTCTTTTGTGAGGAGTATATTATGTGTTGGTACTGATTTGTTATGTATTGTTCTCATGATTCACCAAGCTTATCACTTGAACAATCTAAGAAGAGCCTTTCTCTAATCATGAGGAGGCTCTTCTTAGATTGTTCAATCTAAATTTCAGTGTCTTTTTTACCAATTATTTGACTTTCGCTTTCAGTTTCTTCCGTTGGATAAGGGATATAGTAAGAATATGGAGTTGAGTAGGGATCAAAATTCGTTAAATATGATAGCATTTTCGGAAATAATGATTTAAAAGACATTTTATCACCTCACAATATTTTACTTATTTATATTTTAATCTTTACCATAATTATAAAAGTATGCAGGTAGAAAAAGGGAAGATTAGTTTTTGAGATATATAATATTCAAATCATGAAAACGAGGTCGGCTACCAAGAGTTTTAAGCACATTTAGTATTGATATTTCAAGTTGTATACTGTATTAAGTTCCCAAACGCTAGACATATCTACATCAGGAAATTATAATAATCTTACTTGTGAGAACAAGTAGAGCAACGGAGCTCTGAAAAGCGTTTTAATTTATTTAATTAACGCTTTTTAGGGTTCTTTTTTTATGGGAAAGAGGAGGGAAAATATGACAAATTTGAACGCAGGGGATATTTCTTTCGTATTCTTAAGTACAATTTTGGTCTTTCTAATGACACCTGGACTCGCACTATTCTATGGAGGCATGGTCAGAAAGAGGAATGTTCTATCCATTATGATGCAAAGTTTTGCAACCATAGGATTGGTCACGGTTATTTGGGTACTCTTTGGATATTCTTTAGCCTTCGGACCGGACCATGGACATTTAATAGGCGGCCTCGATTGGGTGGCACTAAAAGGCGTTGGTCTTTCTGCTAACCCAGACTATGCTTCGACAATTCCCCATTTATTGTTCTTTATGTTTCAACTGATGTTTGCGATCATTACACCGGCAGTTATTAGCGGAGCAACTGCTGAAAGATTACGCTTCCCAGCATTTATATTATTTGTGCTCTTTTGGAGTATTTTTGTCTATATTCCCTTAGCACATTGGGTTTGGGGAGTCGGCGGATGGCTGCGTAATCTCGGCGTATTGGATTTTGCCGGTGGTACAGTTGTAGAAATGGCCTCCGGAGTTTCTGGGTTGGTAGCAGCTGTGGTTATAGGCAAAAGACTGAAAGTAGGATATGAGTGGAATATTCCTCATCATATGCCGAACGTCCTTTTGGGAGGAGGACTGTTGTGGTTTGGATGGTTTGGGTTTAATGCAGGAGGGGCGATGGGAGCGAATGGGGTGGCAATACTTGCCCTTGCTACAACTCAAATTGCAGGAGCCGCCGGCATGATTGGCTGGTCTCTTATTGAATGGCTTCATCGTCGCCAAATAACAGTCTTTGGAGCAATCAGTGGAATTATTGCTGCACTCGTGGCCATAACACCTGCAGCAGGATTTGTTTCAACCAGTAGTTCACTATTAATCGGATTTATTGCCGGAGGCGTATGTTATTTCGCTGTGAGTATTCTTAAAGCTAAGTTGGGCTATGATGATGCCTTGGATGTCTTCGGTATCCATGGAATTGGGGGAACTTGGGGTACAATAGCAACCGGCATTTTTGCCGATCTAAGTCTTAATCCTCAGGGCAAAAACGGTTGGATTAATGGAGGGGGAATTAAACCCGTTTTAATCCAACTTCTTGCAGTGGTCACCACATACCTGTTTACAGGTTTGATGACGTACCTAATTGTGAAGGTTATAGCATTAATTACCCCACTCCGGGCAACTGATGAAGAGCAAGCAAACGGTTTAGATTTAACTCAACATAGTGAAAATGCATATCCTGATTTTGACCTAAATGAGACCGTTTCTATTTAATAGTATTAATCCATCACTACGTTAACCCTAGCAGAAAGCTAGATGCTTTAAATTATTTTCAAAACAAAGCACAATAAATAGGCCTAGCAGTATGAATCTGCTAGGCCTATTTATCAATTTAGTAACTCCAGCTGCTTGCTATAATTCGTAGCGAAGACAAAGTACAATTAAGACTCTTATTTTGTTTAAAAGATACCTTTAGTTTCGGCAAAAGTCGGCCGGTTTTCAATATATACTCACGGTAGACCTCCCCAAACTCTTGAATAAGCATAGCTTCTTCTTTGCTTATGCGCAATAAAATCAGAACTATAGCCATCAGATGTGGTACGAGGATTAAAATATTTGCTGCAAAAAGGGAAATACCCAACATAAAGACAATTAGAATTGTATACATTGGATGCCTAATTATTTCGTATTATTGGTTTCCAGCCGGAGGCGTTAATAGTAGAAAAAGAGAAGCCAGCGGGTTTGCACTCGCCGACTTCTCAATAACCTCTTTACTCGCCTAAAACTTGTCATGTGCTGGTTTTGGCTACCAACTAAAGTTATCTTCTTGATATCCTCTGCTATTAAATCTTCTACCTTGTCTTATATTCGAGTGAGACCAAGGATCTCCAGTTTGACCGAACCCTTGTGGATAATATGTTGTTGGCGTAGAGACCGTGGTCGGAACAGCGGTTGTAATTGGAATACTTGTCGAGAATGATTCGTTATCTGCTCCTAGCACGGAAGGAGCTATCAGAACATTTTCATTACTGGACACCATGGCAACTGGCTGAACATTATTACTAGTGGAATTCAATGGTTGACCATTTACTAGGGCAGCCTGATAAGCTACCGTACCCATATCTGCTAAAGGATATAATTGATCACTCTCTGTCGAAGGATCTTCACTAATCCATTCTGCTGATGTCCCAATTCCACTAACATACAAAGGGTCTAGGGTCACTGGAGAAATCGTTTGAGTCTGTGACTGACCATTTACGGTAAATGTTAAATTCCATGTTAGGTCCGACGCTTGAGATATACTAGCGTTAATGGTTGAACCATTTGGAACTGACATTACCATTTGGGCAGGAGATGGTAACTGCTCGCAAAATACTTCAGTAACCTGTTGCCCGTTTATAATTTGTTCAATTGTTCCCATCTGCAAGAGGTCAGTTGACGATACTCCACCTAAACCAATCCACTGGGCGGCGGCTGCATTTTGCTGACTAACTGAAATAG
Organism: Desulfosporosinus sp.; assembly: GCA_031292075.1. Lineage (GTDB taxonomy): Bacteria > Bacillota > Desulfitobacteriia > Desulfitobacteriales > Desulfitobacteriaceae > Desulfosporosinus. The sequence goes on along the minus strand of JARLHW010000014.1, from coordinate 21,443 downwards.
TGGGTACTGTCCAATTGCCTGAAACACTGGTATAGCTATTACCATCTGAAGGTGTATCTATGTAACCAGCCCAATTATCAGATTCTTGCGTATTTACAGGAAGATTTACATTTGTAGCAGTACCTTGGGACTGTTGAGTCTTTGGAGTATGCACATGACCGTGCAGAGAATTCCTAGATAAAACAAGATTAGCCCCCGCCTTGTTACCGGCAGTGAGAGGAGCAGTAACTCCATTTACAAGAGAACTGGCTCCCAAACCTACTAATACCGCCAACGACACAACGTGCATTTTATTTACCATAGTATTCTTCAATTTGTTTTACTCCTTTCATTTGCTACTTCCAATTCATTATCGTATTTTTCATTAATGAATGATAGTTTTTTCGGTAAACTTCATAAAACTTTCACTTTTTCTTAACAACTTGCTTTTAGGCGGTGTTACAGAATTTACAATACGCTGGTTTATTCTGTTAATTAGTTTATATACCTCAAAGGGCCCGGAGGTTCGGCCTGATTTTTATCATATACGGGAAGATAAGGAAATAGCTGTAGGTGTAATATCTTTACAGTTATGTTTTGGTTTCAATTACTATTGTAAAATAATTTTCGATAACCTATACTTATGTATAACAGTAATAATTACAGAATGTCATGAAGCACAACTCATGTAAAGATTTGAATCTTATATTTCAAAATTTAAATATAAGAAATGAAAAAGGCATTTACAAAAGTACGTGGGAGGTGAGGTGAACTCGTCTAAAGCTGATCGTCGAAACTGCCCAAGGGATAAAAAGAATTTAGAGAGACCTATACGAGGAGGAGTTAGAGTGAAAAAACGGTTCCATCTCCGTTGCCAAGCTTGGTTGGTAATTTCAAGTATGATTATGGGAGTTCTACTTACGGGTTGTGGACAAACTACCCCAGCTCCATCCGGAAATTCCGGAACTGCCAGCGGAGGTTCCAAGGTTAATGTAAAAGTAGGTTATATCGACAGTCTGTCTGGTCCCGCCGCCGCATATGGTAAAAGCACGGAAGCGGGCATAAAGATCGCCATTGACGAGGTGGCTAAAGCCGGAGGACCTAAGATAGATCTCGTTGAGCGAGACGATAGTTTCAAACCCGATGTGGCTGAAGCTATGGCCAAAGAGCTGGTCATGAATCAGAATATAAATATTCTCGTTGGTACAGTTAACAGCGCAGGAGCTTTAGCAGTATCCAAGTACGCCAAGGATAACAAAGTACTCTTTATTAATTCGGACTCGATGAGTGAAAAAATCACAGGCGAGCAAGGACATCGCTATGTGTTCAGCATCGTTGGCAATACAGCAATGATTGGTAAGGCGGGAGCCTACCAAATGTCTAAGATGCCGTATAAACGTTATTGGTTGGCTGGCAGTGATTATGAATTTGGTCATTCTGTCGTTAATTCAGTTTGGTCGAACCTTCAACAAATGAAGCCAGATGTACAAAAAATTGGCGAGTCTTGGTGGAAAGTGGGCGAGTCAGATTTCTCTTCCTATATCAACGCTATCCGCGCTGCTAAACCCGATGCTGTTTATGTCGGATCGGGTGGAGGAGATACGGTGGCCTTATTAAAGGCTATTAAACAATCCGGCTTGAATACCGAGCTGCCGATCTTTATTCACAATTCTACAGACTTCGATAGCCTCCGTCCCTTAGGACAAGATGCTCCAGAAGGAGTTTACGGAACGGCTTTTTATCTTTACAACTTCCCAGATAATCCAAGTTCTAAGGCGTTTGCCGAAACCTATAAAAAGGCTACTGGTAATTATCCCGGTTTTGCAGGTCTGAACGGCTATTTGACAATTAAATTCTTAGCCGCGGCAATTGAAAAAGCCAAAAGCACGGACAATGAAAAAATTATTGACGCTCTGGAAGGACTTTCTCTGGATACACCAGCAGGTACAGGTACGATCCGTAAGGAAGATCATCAACTTATGTTGCCTATGGTATTTGGCAAAACCGTGAAATCCCCAACAGAGCCTTATCTCATTACAACAGACAACGTTCTGATACCCGCGGATCAAATTATGCCTTCAGTTGCCGATGTATTAAAAACCAGAACGAAATAGCGAACTAAATTTTCACTGGACTTACGGGCGGTCCCTTTGCGGTACCGCCCCATGAATTTTCGGGGTGGAGGGATGAGAATGGATGCCGGTGCCTTGAGCAGTCAACTGGTGCTCGGCTTGAGCCGGGGAATGCTATATTTCATTGTGGCTGCTGGCTTGACATTGGTTTTTGGAGTACTAAGGATTATCAATTTTGCTCACGGTTCCTTTTATATGTTAGGAGCTTTCCTATCTTTTACGATTGCCGACATGTTAGGCAAGCAGAACCCTGCTGGTTTCTGGTTAGCTTTGCTAGTGGCCCCTTTGATCGTGGCTGCGCTCAGTATCCTCATCGAGCGAGGACTAATGCGCTTTGTATACGGTCAGGAGCATCTAATCCAAGTGTTGCTTACCTATGCTCTGGTGCTTATCTTTGGAGATTTAGTGAAAATGATTTGGGGTACGGAGTTTAAATCAGTGTCCGTTCCCAGTATTTTTATCGGTAATTTATCCCTGGCCGGAATTGTCATTCCTATCTATTATGTATTCTTGCTGGTCGTTGGGCCGCTGGTGGCCTTGGGCTTATGGATGTTTCTAAACCATACTGTGACAGGAAAAATCTGCCGGGCTACTGCTACCGATCGGCAAATGGTGGATGTCTTAGGTATCAATAGCACGCGGGTATTTGGAACTGTTTTTGCTCTGGGGGGTTGGCTGGCAGGTTTGGGTGGAGCTTTAATGGCACCCATGGTGAATATCGGCATGGGGATGGACACTAACATGATAGTCTACGCCTTTTTGGTTGTAGTTGTTGGGGGGCTGGGTAACATCTGGGGCACCTTGATCAGCGCCCTTATTTTGGGAGTGGCAGAAGCCCTCGGTGTCTTATTCCTGCCGAATTTGGCCATCGTTGTGCCCTATGTGGTGATTGGGATTCTTTTGATTATTCGGCCGTCAGGCCTACTTAAATCCGTTTGGTGAGGGAGGGGAGCAAATGCAGCTTCGCCGCACTATCATACCATTAATCGTACTGGCAATTTTACTTGCTCTGCCGCCGGTGCTGCCCCGTTACTACCTGTACCTATTGGCAAGTATTTTTGTGACTGCACTCCTTGCCACTAGCCTGAATTTTATTTTAGGTTATGGTGGGCTTTTGCAGTTGCACCACGCGGTGTTTTTCGGAGTGGGTGCCTACACCTTCTCAATCATTATGATTAAGACGTCGCTCCCGTTTGGTCTGGCAGCAATAGCTGGCCCAGTTGTCGCCACTGTTATTGCTTTCGTCATTGGTTGGTTTTGCGTGCGCTTACGCGGTCTTTATTTTGGGATGCTTACCTTGGCGCTCGGACAACTGGTCTGGGCCATAATCTTTCGTTGGTCGGCTCTTACTGGCGGAGATGATGGCTTGCACGGGATTCCTGTCCCGGAAATTTTCAGTTCTTTACAGGGTACTTACTATATTAGCTTGACCGTTTTGACTGTTTGTTTGGTGGTACTTTACCTGATCTTGAAATCTCCCTTTGGCCTTATCCTTTTAGCCACTCGGGATAACCCCGAGCGTTGCGAAAGTGTGGGGATCAATATTCGTCGCCATCGTTTGGCAGCCTTTATGATCGCAGGGTTCTTTGCCGGAATTGCTGGGGTACTTTTTGTACTCGTTGAAAAATCAGTTTCCCCATCCATTCTTACTTGGGGGAAATCAGCTGAGATTATGATCATGTGCCTGCTCGGAGGATTGAATACCTTCTTCGGTCCAACTTTGGGGGCGAGTGTTATTGTGTTTTTATCTATGAAAGTTGGAGCCTATACGGAGTATTGGCTCCTGGTTCTAGGCATAATCCTCTTAGTTTTGGTCTTAGTATTGCCTCAAGGGATCTTAGGCTTCTTGGAAGAAAAGTATATCAGAGCTAGGGCGGGCAAGAAGGGGTTGAGTAAGAATGCTACAGATTGAACATGTCGCCAAATCTTTTTCTGGTTTCATGGCCATCTCCAATGCCAATTTAACCGTGCCCAAGGGGCAGGTGGTAGCCGTGATCGGTCCTAATGGGGCAGGCAAAAGTACCCTATTTAATTTAATTACTGGTCATTTGCACCCGGACAAAGGTCACATTACGTTTAGAGGAGAAGAGATTGGCAACCTTACACCTCACGACATCTGCCGCAAAGGCATTGCCCGTTCCTTTCAGTTGATTAACATATTTCCTCGTCTTACTACGTTTGAAAACGTTCAGGTTGCCGTTTTAGCCCGCAATCGTAAAACCAATAAACTATTTACCCCGGTTCGTAAACTGCTTGTCGAAGAAACAGATTCTGTTTTAGATAAGTTAGGCCTTATCCCTTACCGTGAGCGGTTATGCAGTTCCCTTTCCTACGGAGATCAAAAAGTCTTGGAGTTAGCCATCGCTTTAGGTAGTCAACCGGAAATTCTTCTTTTAGACGAGCCAACGGCGGGGATGTCGCCTGAGGAAACGCGCACGATTGTCAAGCTGATCAAGAATTTGTCTCAAAATGAAGGGTTAAGTATTTTACTTACGGAGCACGATATGGACCTGGTTTTCGATGTGGCTCAACGTCTGATGGTCCTACATCAAGGACAAACAATCGCAGAAGGATTACCGAATGAAGTGCGGCAGGATAAGGCCGTTCAAAATGCTTATTTAGGGGAGACAGGCTAATGCTGGAGGTTAAGGATATTCATACGTATTACAACCTGAGCCACGTTTTGTTCGGAGTGTCCATCCGAGTAGAAAAAGGGGAAGCTGTCTGCCTGTTAGGACGTAACGGAGTGGGTAAGACCACGACTTTAAAGAGTATAGTGGGGCTTACCCCACCCAAGCTCGGACAAATCCTTTACCGTGGACAGGACATTACAAAGCTGCCTACACGCCGTATGGTAGGTAAAGGTATTCGCTTTGTACCTGACGACCGGCGAATCTTCGCCGACTTAACGGTACGAGAAAACTTAGAGGTAGCCCAAGCCGGCGTGCCCAAACGAGGGACTTGGACCTTAGAGCGGGTGTATGAGCTATTTCCGGTACTTAAAAAATATGGGGACAGGCGTGGAGGTTACCTGAGCGGCGGCGAACAGCAGATGCTGAGTATTGGCCGAGCTATGTTAGGTGACCCGGAACTTCTTATCTTGGACGAGCCTACAGAAGGTTTGGCGCCGCTGATTGTCCGGGAGTTAGAGGATCAGATTTTGAAGCTTAAAGCGACCGGCATTGCCATTTTACTAGCGGAGCAAAATCTAAAATCAGCTCTGCGCATAGCGGATCGCTGTTATATTTTAGAAAAAGGCCGAGTGTGTTACGAAGGTAGAGTTGAGGACTTACTGCAAAACGAAGAAGTACGTTCCAAATATCTGTTGGCATAGGAGGTAGTATTATTGAAACCAGAGATCCTTAAAATACTTACTGAAATAGTCGGGAAAGACAATATTTATACATCTCTTGAGGATCTATACTGTTATACCTATGATGCTTCCTTCGTTAAGGCGGATAGTAAGAAGGATTTAGCGGGAGTAGCTGTGTATCCAGGCAGTACTGGCGAAGTTGCGCAGATTCTTAAGCTAGCAAATCTAGAGAAAATTCCAGTTGTTCCCCGGGGAGCTGGGAGTAATGTCAGTGGCGGGACCATCTCAGTAGGGGATTGTATCGTTCTAGTTTTGAAGAGAATGAACAAAATACTAGAACTTGACCGAAAAAATCTGATTGCTATCGTGGAACCAGGGGTAATTACTGGTCAATTGCAAAGCGAAGTTGAACGATTTGGTCTTTTCTATCCACCTGATCCTGCGAGCTTAGCCTTTTCAACGATGGGTGGAAATGTGGCGGAATGTGCAGGAGGACCACGCGGCGTTAAATATGGTGTGACTCGGGACTATGTTATCGGGCTGGAAGTTGTGCTTCCAACCGGAGAAATAATTAATACCGGCGGGAGAACTATCAAAAATGTAACCGGATATGATATGACCAAGCTCTTTACGGGTTCAGAGGGTACGTTAGGGGTTATAACCAAAATCATTGTCAAACTTATCCCTTTGCCTGAAGCTAAGAGCACCATGATGGCGGTTTTTTCTGAGATCGATCAAGCCTGCGAAACAGTATCAGAGATCATTGCTGGTGGGTTGGTCCCTTGCTCACTCGAACTGCTCGACAATATTTATATTAAAAACATTGAAGAATACGCCAAGGTCGGCTTACCCACGGAAGCAGGCGCCGTGCTCTTGATCGAAGTTGATGGGGATTCAGAAATTCTAACTAAGCAAATCGGGAAGGTAGAACAAATCTGCCAACGCCAAGGAGCTGTCCAGATTCGGATTGCCAAAACGAAAGCAGAAGCTGAAGAATTATGGCGTGCGCGTCGCTCAGCCTTTGCTGCTGTGTCTAGAGTTAGACCGACGATTATCGGAGAGGATGCTACCGTTCCGCGGAGCTGTATTCCTGCGGCTGTGAGGCGAATTCAAGAAATTGCGGCTAAGTATAACATTATCATCGCCATTCTTGGACATGCCGGAGATGGTAACTTGCATGCTACGATCCTGACCGATGAAACGGACCCAGAGGAGATGACGCGGGTCGAACAAGCTATCGATGAGATCTTTGTCGCGACAGTGGAACTGGGTGGTTCCTTAAGTGGTGAACATGGGATTGGTCGGGCAAAATCCAAGTTTATTACCCTACAGATCGGGGAGGTTGGATTAGAAGTTCAGCATCGTATTAAACAAGCGCTTGACCCTAATAACATTTTGAACCCCGGCGTAATGTTTGGAGTGTGATCGAATGGAACGTTCATTTGCATCTTGGGAGCAGGAGGCTATCCGTTGTATTCGGTGCGGTGCCTGTCAAAATGTCTGTCCCGTATTTAAAGAGCTCCAGGCAGAATCCACGGTTGCTCGCGGCAGAGTTAAGCTGATTCGCGGAGTCCTTAATCAAGACTTAGAAATAACCTCAGGTTTTATCGATAAAATGTCCTTATGCTTGATGTGCAAAGCTTGTGTTACCAACTGTCCGAGTGGTGTGCAAGTCGACAAACTGGTAGAAGCGGCCCGTAAGGAAATCGCTGAACAGAAAGGACTATCTCCGCTTAAGGGAATAATCTTTCGGTTCGTTTTGAAAAACCGGAGGGTGTTTAATACCAGCATGCGGACGGGACAGATTTTTCAAAGGCTGCTCTTCCGCAAAGGTCCTAAGGGCCAGGGCATGTTACCCAGAATGACATTGGGAATTGACAAGCGAAGGCTGCTTTCTCCACTCGCCCCTAAACCGTTTAAGTCAATGTATCCAGAAGTCGTTAAAGTTCCAGACGCTAAAATGAAGGTAGCTTTTTTTACGGGGTGCATGATCAACTACATTTATACGGATACTGGTAAGGCTGTGATAAACGTACTTAAACACAATGGAGTGGAGGTTGTAATTCCTACTCTTCAAAACTGTTGTGGTGCCCCCGTCCGGATTAATGGGGACTATAAAACAGCTCAAGCGATGGCGAAAGCAAATATCGACGTGCTCTTAAAGGAAGAGGTTGATACGGTTGTTGTTGCCTGTGGTACCTGCGGTTTAACGCTGAAGGAAGAGTACGCTGAGTTACTGGCTGAGGATCAAATTTATGCCGAGAAGGCGAAGCAGCTCGGCTCCAAGGTTAAAGATTTTACAGAATTCGTCGTTTCCTTGGCGGGATTCCAGGACAAAATGGGCAGTTTACCTTTGAAGGTTACCTACCATGATCCTTGTCACCTCGTGAGAGGATTAAAAGTCAAGGAACAACCTAGGCAGATTATTAACAGTATTCCCGGGGTGGATTTCCAAGAGCTGAATAAATCAGACACTTGCTGTGGTAGTGGTGGATCATTTAGCTTATATCACTATGAACTTTCGACCAAAATTAATGATAATAAAGTAAAAGATATTAACCAAACTGGCGCTGAGGTAGTGGTTACAGGGTGTTCTGCTTGTCGAATGCATCTTATAGACGGTCTGAATCGCCAGAACGTCTCAGTGAAGGTGATGCATACTGCCCAACTGTTAGAAATGGCCTATCGAGCAATGATTCATCCGATTGAAAAAATCTGATAATTGAGAGGAGAGGAAACATGGCTAAATTTGAACTTTCCTATGGTAAAGAAATGTTGTCTTTTGAGCTACCGTCCTCTGTGAAAGTTCATGAGATTAATGCCAAGGCCAGCCAGCCAATTTTGAATATAGAACAGGCGATTCGCCAAGCAGTTGCTCATCCACTCGGAACAGCCCCACTGACGAAGATAGTAAAACCTGGGGACAAAGTGGTTATTGTAGTGAGTGACATTACACGTCTTTGGGTAAGGACAGATATTCTTTTGCCAGTCTTACTGGATGTTTTAAATGAAGCCGGGGTACCGGATCTCGACATCTCGATTGTCACGGCGACTGGGGATCATCGCTTGCAAACATATGAAGAACATACTGCAATTTGCGGCCCAGCAGTCATGGCTAGAGTTCCTATTTACGATCATGAGTGTCATGCTTCAGATTTAGTTAATTTAGGTGTATCCTCACTGGGTACCCCCATTATTATAAATCGTCGGGTGTGGGAAGCAGACAAAGTGATTCTGACTGGAGGAATTGCTTATCATTTGCTCGCAGGATTTGGTGGCGGACGAAAGTCGATTGCACCTGGAGTTTGTGGTTACGAAATGATTCAAAAAAACCATGCTTTGGCACTTAATGATGGAGGGCCTTCGGGACTCAACCCTAACATAGAATCCGGAAAAATGGAGGGTAATCCGGTTGCTGAAGATATGTTGGAAATCGCACAAATAGTAGGAGTAGATTTCATTCTCAACGTAGTAGTCAACGAAAAGAAGGAGTTTGTCTTTATTGCAGCGGGAGAGTTAGAACAGGCCCATAGAGCTGGTTGTCGGGTTACTGAAAAAATTTATGGGATAGAAATTGAAAAAAGAGCGGACCTAGTCATAGTATCGAGCGGTGGGTATCCCAAAGATATGCAGCTTTACCAATCGATTAAGGCTCTTGATAATTCTGCTTATGCAGTTCGAGATGGGGGAGTTATTATTCTCGTTAGTGAATGCTCTGAAGGGATAGGGTCTCAGCCTTTTTATGAGTTTTTTAAACATGGAGAGGTTGAAGATATGAATGCCAAGCTACATTCTGATTTTACGATGCCAGGCTTTATAAGTTTGAGGACGGCGAGTATCTGTAGAAAATCGCCGGTTGTGTTGATCAGCTCTTTACCAGATGATGTCGTTAAGAGCGTTAAGATGATTCCTGCGCACTCCCCCGCAGAGGCTATGCAGATAGCATTTCAAATTCTCGAACACTCACCGGAAACTGTCTTCTTAATGCCTCAAGGGGGAAGTACTTTTCCCATCTTGGGTTAAAACAAAACAAGGTACCTTGTACAGTGAGTGCCAATAAGTTGGACGGAGGACAATCATGCCTGATACCTACTCAAATTTCCAAGAGCTACGGTCACATGAACAAGAAGGCCGTGATTATCAGATAATAACAAGTCTTAATCGCAATAGTGTCTTAATTATTGCCCCTCACGGTGGGAAAATTGAATCCTATACCTCTCAAATCGCGAAATGGATAGCAGGTGACGAGTATTCTTGCTATTCCTTTGAAGGCCTTAAAGACGGTGATAACCAAATGCTACACATTACAAGTCATCATTTTGATGAACCTACCGTACTTCAAGCACTTCAAAAAGCACATACCGTCTTGACGATTCACGGCCTCAAAAACTCAATTGATGAATATCTTTTGATAGGTGGTTTGGATTCGGAATTTGGCGCTGAATTGCGTGTTGCTCTCTTCCACCAGGGTTTTAGCGTGAGAGAAAGCGAGCAAGGATATCAAGGAGAGATGGCTACAAATCTATGTAATCGCGGAGTTACAGGTAAAGGGGTTCAATTGGAACTTAGTTTTGCCCTAAGAAAAAGAATTTTTAAAGATGCGGAATGCAGATTTGAGTTTATTGACGCGATCAGATCACAAATAAAAGCACATATGTTCAATAAGTGAATATTAAAAAAACAAAGAAACCCCACAATAGACAAGCAGCAACTTATGAGTAGACCGGAATCTGACATTGAGATTGTAGAAAAACATGCGATTCAACCATTTATAGAGGATAACGGCAAGGTTAGAAACTTCCCCATGTTCCCTTTTGACAGCACTCGAAGGTTTGAAATGTATACCATTGAGCTCGACGGCGGAGGTTATTTAGAAGCAGAGGCTCACCCACAAGGTACACAGGAATTCGTCACTGTATTTTCCGGCGAGGTTACTATCAATGTAAACGGCGAGGATTTTGTTGTAACTACTGGAAATTCTATGCGCTTTAGGGCTGAAGGTCCGCATGCTTATAAAAATTCAGGCGATACTATTTGCTTATTAAGTATGGTTATTAAGTATGGTTATTTACTATCCCCAGTACTAAAGAATATATAAGTTACCTACTTAAACTTTATTAAGGCGGCAGAACGTTTAAGTTGTTCATCTAAAACCTTTGCATAAATTCTTGTTGTTCTTGGATCGGCATGTCCTAAAGCGTCTTGTACAATTGCCAGGTTGTCTGTTTCACGAAGTAGTAATGTGGCGAAAGTGGAACGCATTTTGTGAGCGCTAAAGCCGTCTGTATTATGGCCCAATGTTTTGAGAATCTTCATATATCTAGTTATAAGATTTTGTACTGCTCTTGTACTTATACGTTTTCCTTGCATAGAGAGAAATAATGCTTCTGATTTACCGTGAGCATAACGTTGGCGTTCATTTTGAAGATAGTCTCTCAAGGCTTCGGTAATCTCAGAATTAAAGTAAACGACTGTTTCTTTGTTACCTTTACGTACAAGTTCAACGTAGCCTTTGTTAAGATAGGTTGTACTGAGGTTGAGACTGCATAACTCTGTTAAACGCAAACCCGTACCAATAAACGTGAGAAAGATTGCGTAATTACGTTTTTCTGTATAGGCATGATATTTTAGTTGATCCTTAGACAAACCTGTTCCGTTCTGTAAAACGTCAGTAAGGTCAGCAATTTGATTAGGCTCAAGAGCTTTAGGAAGCTTTTGGTTGACATTAATAGGGTCTAACTTGATAGTAACATCTTTAGAAATCATATCCTCACGTAGCAAATATCGATAAAGAGATTTTATGACTGCTTGTTTGCGAGCAAGTGCGCGCACTCCATTGTTGCGTTCAATGCTGGCCCAGCTCAAAAAGGCTTCTATGTCTCGATGACCGATATTTTCCATCAGCAATAAACTTATATCTTCTGGAAAAGAGGGGAAGGAAAGCATAGAATTGCAAAGGAACTGAAAAAACAAGCGCAGTTCATTAGTATAGGCATATTGAGTATTTCTTGACTTATTGATGACAGCTAAGTGATTAATAAAATCCTGAGCGAAATGAGGAAGGGTTGAAGGAGTATATCCAGTATTATCTTTCATAAGAACCTCCGTCTAACAATAGCCTATATGATCATATTGTTATCATCATATAGGCTATTGTTAGAATCTACAACTATGCACGAAAGAATTTTTTAGTGCATAGTTGTAGAGACATAAGACGTGTAGCTAAGTAAGAATACGTTGGAATCAGAATTTTCCTTAATTTCCCAATCGGTCAACGCGGCTTTTTAACTGCCTTTCTTTCTCCACACCACTCGTTTTTCCCGAACGTTGAATTAGTCTGATTTTTCTTTCTAATCTACGAGGAAATGTTAGATCTTCCATACTGCATACTAAAACTTTCCAACCATCCTTATTAAACTTTTTTAGATCACAGGGATGCTCAGGATCATGAAGGCAAATCAGGATATCTTCCACTTGGGCCAGAAATGTCTGACCCATTAAGCACTGGTTCCAATAAACTGCTCCTTTTGGAAACATGTTGGATAAAACTACTTTAAGAAGATCAGCCTGCTTAGGGACTTGAGTAGGACGAAATACTTGAGAGGCTTTAGAGTGGATAGATGCAATGAAATAATCATTGGTGCTAGATATAGGTTCGGCTAGTTGATTGCGTTCTGCCTCAGTTACGGCCTCAAATTTAACGTCAGCTTGGGCAAGAGCCTCGGAAAGCGCCTGAGCATCAGCTTTTGCCTGTGTTTCAGCTTGAGCAAGAGCCTCAGCGAGTACCAATGCGTCTGCTTTTACTTGTTTTTCTGCGTTGGTTAGTACGTCAATGAGCGCAACGGCATCGGCAAGCGCCTGAGCATCAGCTTTTGCTTGGGCTTCAGCTTGAGCAAGAGCCTCAGCGAGTACCAGTGCGTCTGCTTTTACTTCTTTTTCTGCGTTGGTTAGTACGTCAATAAGCACCAAAGCATCCGCCAGCGCTTGGGCGTCGGCTTTCGCTTGGGTTTCTGCTTGCGCCAAGGCTTCCGCCAGCGCCTGCGCGTCGGCTTTCGCTTGGGTTTCTGCTTGCGCCAAGGCTTCCGCCAGCGCCTGCGCGTCGGCTTTCGCTTGAGTTTCTGCTTGCGCCAAGGCTTCCGCCAGCGCCTGAGCGTCGGCTTTCGCTTGAGTTTCTGCTTGCGCCAAGGCATCGGCCAGCGCTTGAGCGTCGGCTTTCGCTTGGGTTTCTGCTTGCGCCAAAGCATCCGCCAGCGCCTGAGCGTCGGCTTTCGCTTGGGTTTCTGCTTGCGCCAAGGCTTCCGCCAGCGCCTGAGCGTTGACTTTCGCTTGGGTTTCTGCTTGCGCCAAGGCTTCCGCCAGCGCCTGAGCGTCGGCTTTCGCTTGGGTTTCTGCTTGCGCCAAGGCTTCCGCCAGCGCCTGAATATCAGCTTTCGCTTGGGTTTCGGCTTGAGCCAGAGCTTTCGCAAGCGCAAGGCCATCAGCTAAAGCCTGAGCTTCTGCTTTAGTGATTACACTCTCAGGGTTAGATTCTAGCTGGGAAGCTTCCAAAGGCATTTCTGTACAGTTGTCGTGAGATTTTATGATCATTTCTTTTGTACTTACGGTGGCCTTCAATATGCCTTCATTTAACATTCTGTCCAGAGTAGCTTGGAATGTAGGAAAGTTATTAATAACACGTGCGTCTGGAAGCTGTTGTTCAAGCAGTTGTTTAACTCCATCCTCTAAGAATTCCGCTGGGAATGTTGGGATTTCTTTTAATAAGGTTGTAAGTTTTAAAATGATTTGACAACCTTTTTGAAACTCTGCATCTGAATCAGCCCCGGTCAATATGCAGACCGTGAAGATTTTTTCCATAATCTGATTAATCCAATCTCGAATTCGGGGATCAGTATGAAAATAAGCCTCCAAGATTATCCACCTCCAGATTAAATACTTGTAGATAGCTATGCTTGTCGCTTAGAAGGTATGAACATCTCTAATTAAATAATTTAATATTTCAATAGGCTTATACGAATATAAGGCTATAAAAGGGGACATTCTTAGAGGCTGAGCGATTAATTAACTAGGTTAAAATCTTCAATATTGAATAGACGCTCACCCACGGACTCAAGATCACAGTAAAAAGAAAAAAGCAGTCTCTTTCAATCCTGAAGAGACTGCAAAAATTTTGAATTACTTAGACAGAATGGTGCTTTTAGTTTTGAGCTTCGTGATTTATCTTTGCCGCAAACCCTTTAATACTTTCTTCACGTCGATCATTGCTAGCTTCAATCGCTTGCTTCTTGCTAGCTGTAATCTCATTTGCATGCTCATCCAGATAACCCTCTGCTTCGTGCAAATTAGCTGCTGTATGGTCGATATGGTCTTGTAAGTGCGCCTTTTTGTTCGGCTTGGCCAATGTAATCCCTCCTATCCAATCATGACTCCCTTCTAGGATGACCTTAATCACATGATGCTAGTCAAAGGTATACGATTGGATAAACTAGTAACCTTGATTCCCGTGAAAAATTATACCTACATCAATAAACCCTGATTTTACAGGCATTTTAGTGTTTTAGTAGGTATAAAAATTATACCTACTAATTGAATTACGAATCATTATTTTTGTGACTATTCAGGTACTCAGTTAATCAACCACAGATTACACAGAATAAATACATTTTGGCTCTAAACTACAAATCGCTTGTAACTCAATTGATGATCGCTATAGTTGATTAACAGGCCTCGTTTTAACCCTGTGGCTTTCAGATAATTTATAATTTATGCCTCTTCATTGACTCCCATCTTCTAATCGTTCTTAATCTGTGTAATCTGTGGTTCCCCGTTCAGAATTCCCCAAGGCGTATTTACAGTGTTTTTCCTTGTAGGTATAAAAAAATGCGGGATTTTAGGTAGTAAAATATACCTTGCATAAACAACCAAGTAAAAATAGCCGATAGCTCGATAGCGGTAATTATGTAGAGGAAAATAATATATAATGTCGAATAAATAGTTTGGGTTGAAAAATTACAGAGAGGGTTTATGCCAAAGAAACAAACCAATACATCAAAACATTCACATCAAGTCTTAAAAACTGCGTTGGAGTTTGCTCGGAAATTTAACGTGGAAGCCTTTGCTGTTATCTTATGTAAATATAGTAATTAATGGAAGGAGTAACATGTATGCGCAAGCAGGAATGTGTAGCAATGCTGTTAGCAGGTGGACAAGGTAGCAGATTGGGCGGTCTTACTCGAAAGCGGGCTAAACCGGCAGTTTCCTTCTGTGGTAAGTATAGAATCATTGACTTTACCTTGAGTAACTGTACAAATTCGAACATTAACACGGTCGGTGTTCTTATCCAATATAAGCCACTACTGCTAAATTCATATATCGGTTTGGGTTCGGCTTGGGACTTAGACAATCCTTATGGCGGGGTCCATATTCTTCCCCCCTTTTTAAAAGAACAGGAAGGAAGTTGGTATAACGGAACTGCGAATGCCGTTTACCAAAACTACGAATTTATTGATTTTCACGATCCAGAATATGTGATTATTCTTTCCGGAGATCATGTATATAGAATGAATTATGCTCAAATGCTAAACTTTCATAAAGAGAAGGATTCGGAAATAACCATTGCAACTATCCAGGTTCCTTGGGAAGAAGCTTCTCGATTCGGTATTCTAAGCATTGATACAAATGCTAAGATTACGAAATTTACAGAAAAACCTGCACAACCTGAAAGTAATCTTGCATCCATGGGTGTCTATATTTTTAACTGGTCAATACTTAAACAGGCGTTAATTGCGGACGCAAAAGATGAGGGATCTCAACACGACTTTGGTAGAAACATTATTCCTCATCAGTTACAACAAGACAAACGGGTCTATGCATACAAGTTTGAGGGTTATTGGCGAGATGTCGGTACAATTGAAAGTTATTATCATGCCAATATGGAGTCTTTGAGAGAGGGGCATTTTCTTAATATTTTCGATCCAAAGTTTCGGATATTTTCAAATGAGGATATCTTACCTCCACACTTTGTTGGGTCCACAGCGAAAATAGAGAATAGTTTGGTTTGTAATGGATGTATTGTTCATGGTGATGTGAACAATTCAATCCTAGCACCTGGGGTTTATGTGGGAAAAGGGGCGCAAATTAGAGATTCTATATTATTACCGTACTCTAAAATTCATACTGGAGCACACATTCGAAAAACGATTGTTGGAGAAAATGCGGAAATTATGCGTCACTGTATTGTTGGTGCCAAGGGTGGAATTGCCCTGAATCAAGAAGGGATTACTGTTATTGAGGATCATCATATTATTTCTGAGGGTTCTGTTATTGAAGAAGGAAAAAATATCTACAGGCCGCAGGCGAATTGAAAGGTAGGCGCAATGATGTCGAACGCTATAGGGATTATTTATGCAAATAGCGCAACTGACAACTTACAAGGCCTAGCACTGAAAAGGCCGATAGCTGCAGTTCCTTTTGGAGGAAGATATCGAATTCTCGATTTCGCGTTATCTAGCATGGTTAACTCCGGGATACGAACGATTGGAGTGGTTACGCCGCACCATTATAGACCACTTCTAGATCACTTAGGAGCTGGTAAAGCTTGGTTTCTGGACAGAAAAAATGGAGGATTGTTCATTTTGCCTGGAGCCATCCACGGTTTCTCAGAGAACAGTCATGCGTTTTGTGTTAAAGATTTACAAAATAATATTGAGTACTTGCAAAAAGATTACGCAGAAAATGTTATCATCAGTAGCGGTGATCAGATATATAATATGAATTTTAAGAATGCACTAGAATTTCATAATGATAATCATGCCGACGTTACCTTAATTTATAAAGAAACACCTAATTCAAGTGATTACACTAATGAGATATTACTTGAGATGGGTGAAGGGCAGAAAGTATTAAATATTCTAAACAACAAAGGTCTTGAAAGTGGAATGCACCTTCAACCTCATTTTGTCAATATGTTTATCATCCGACGCGAGCTTTTGTTGGACATTGTTGAGAAATATAGTTCGATTGGCTGCATTGACTTATTAGATATTTTTAGATCAAACCTGCGATTCTTAAAGATTTACGGTAGCTCAACGTGTTCATCAATTGGGACGATTCGAACGCTTAAAGATTACTTTAATAGAAGTATGGAGCTTTTAGACCTGGAAGTTCGAGGGAGGTTATGGTTGGGTGGAGATCGGATTCATACAAAACTTAAGGATTATCCTCCCACACAATACACTTCACAAGCAATGGTCAGCAACTCATTGATTGCTAGTGGGTGCTCAATTGCAGGAGAAGTGATCAACTCGATTATTTTTCGAGGTGTGATTGTTGAGCAAGGGTGTAAAATTGAAAATAGTATAATCCTACCAAAATGTTATATTCATGCCAATGCTCAAACAGGTTATGCAATTCTCGATAAATCGGTAAACGTCAATGGAGAAAATATATTTAGAGGGAGTTTGAATACGCCTCTGGTTGTTCTTAAAAGAACCGCAATCTGATATTGAGCATTAGAAAACGCCATAACATGGCAGCCAAGTGGGATCGTCATTGACCATACCAAGTGTCTTTCTTGCGGAGATTGTTTACGCACTTGCCCTTCAGGGACATTGACCGCTGGTGAAAGCGGTTGGAAATTATATTTGGGCGGTCGAGTAGGGCATCACCCCCAATTTGCTAAGCCAGCAGGTCAGGTTCCTAATAGGAGGAAGTCGTAGCTTCACCGATCCACTTTGAGTATGGCAGAACACCCATCTGAGTTTGCTTGCTCTATGTGCTCTTAGGCCGATAGGTATGTTTTAGAGAAGGACTTTGAATAGGGTAGGAGAAGGTGTGCGCTTTACAAGACCAAAGGTTTCGATTATAATAAGCCTCAAATACGTGCATATACACATTATGCTTAGATAAATTTTGGTAAACGTTCCAAACAGGAATGTTCTTTAGGCTCTTAACGATCATTCTATCTACAGTTCGGACCAAAACATACTTAATAAGGAGTAAAGAATATGTCACTTACATCACAGATTAAAGAATATGCTTTGAATATTGGGTATAGCAAGATCGGGATTATTCCTGCCGAGGACTTCCCGGAGTATATTGAAGATTTAACAAAGCGAAGCGACATGTACGGCTTTTATGTCAAATCACCTAATCGCCCGCTGGCCGTTGCAGACCTCAAATCATTGATGCCGACCGCAAAATCAATCATTACGACAGTCTATGATTATGCGCAGAAAGGTTTTCCCAAGGAGCTGACCAATAAAATCGGTCGGGTTTACCAGGCAAGAAGTTATGATCCACCGTCTGAATATATCAACGGAGCCAGACCCGAGTTAATGCGGACATTTCTACGTAAACTCGGCTGCGAAGTGGGCGAAAATATTATTCTACCGGAAAGATTAGTTGCAGCCAAGGCCGGTATAACTAATTACGGCAGAAATAGTTTTGCCTATGCTGAAGGAATCGGTTCTTTTATTTACTTAAAATCTTTCATTGTGGACAAAGAACTTGAATACGACAATCCCACTATGAAGGAGGTCTGTCCTGAAGGATGTTCCGCTTGCATGAAAGCTTGTCCGACAAAAGCTATCTATGAACCGCATAAAATAAATCCCCCCCGTTGCATCGCCTTCAACACCTTCTTAACGCAAGAGAGAATCGCAGGTAGCTACATTCAGCCTGAAATACGTGAAAAGATGGGGACAAAGATTCAAGGATGCGACATTTGCCAGGAGGTATGTCCCCTCAATCAAGAAAGGTTAAAATCTAAACTTCCTGATGATGAGTATTTGGTAAAAGTGGCTCGTGATTTCAGTCTCTCTCAAGTGCTGAACATGACAGATAATTTTTATGAAACCAGAGTACAACCCCTGTTGTTCAACTATATAAAAGAGAGGAAATACTTTCAGCGCAATGCTGCCATTGCCCTTGGTAACCAAGGAGACCCAGCCTTTGTTCCTAATTTGGCCATTGCCATGGATGATCCTGAAGAATTAGTACGTGGCTACGCAGCTTGGGCTTTAGGAAAAATCGGCGGCAGATCGGCTTCTCAAGTACTTGTGGATAATCTTAGCAAGGAAACATCTGAATCCGTAAAAACAGAGATTAGACAAGCTTTAGCTACAATTAAAATAAGCGACGAACAAAATTAAAGTAGAGGTGTAACTATTTAAATAGGCCATAAAATAGTTCGAATGAAACGTGCACGATGAAAATTTGTCCTGTCATATACATGAATATACTATAACATGTAAATAGAGGGGTGTCGTGCGATGTACTATAGAGTGGTATCAGGAGATACTCTGCATAATATTGCTATCCATTTCGGGACAACGGTTAGTAATTTAATGGATTTAAATTCTCAAATTAGCAATCCTAATCAGATATATCCTGGCGAAAGGATTAAGGTTAGTAGCGATAATCATTGGAACAAAAAATCAAAATCCAAATCCTGGCAGAAAAAATCCTCATCAACATCATGGAGCAATAAACATCATGGCCATGGATGGTAAAGGATTTTCAATTATGTAATACCTGAGATTAGATTTCGCTAGATTTATTAGAGTATATAAAATTGACAACGATAAAGTACCCACTTTGCAACAAGTGGGTACTACTCATTTACTTGATAGGCTGGGAGAGAAAAAGCTACTAACTTCCACCAGCCACCCAGCCCTTTCGTAACAGCGCTCGACTCCGAGGGGATATAATAATAAGACCAAGCTTTCATAACTTTGTGATATACATAATGATATACCTTCTTAGCGGCCTTTAGAGGCTGCTTTTTTTATTTAATAAGTCTGAGGTGCTGAATAGTGCGAACATATTCGCGTCCTCCTTCAGGTTGTCTTTGCTCTGAATCACCAAAAACGATTCCAAGAACAGCGACCATTACCATGATAGAAATGAATCCCATATCCATTCACTCCCTTTCCAATCGAATTCTTTGATGATCACAAGTAAAGAATAGCATGGCGAGAGCGCTGTGTCTATAGTCTATCGGTATAGTCATAATCAATATAATCTATTATTCGGTGTATTGACATTCTGTCCTTCACCTTTTTCTAATAGCCATGAAGAATCAACGATTGGTGAGATTTCCTTAATTTTTAACTAGGACTCCTTGTAAATATAACAATATTTGTTTCTTTATTGGGAGCTTTCTATTTATTTAATAAAAAGTTACATTCAACATTTATACAAATATCATTGCAATCTATATTTACAGATTAAAAGAACATCCTATAGCATTTATAAATGAAAAGCTTAAACGATATAAGCAAAATAATAAATCTCTAATATTTATGTTTGATACTTTCCAGTAAACTCTTCAATATGTGTATATTTAGTTAGCAAAGTTAATCGCCTTCCATTTCTATCGATATTTCTTCTTAGCAAACTACTTTATGATAATATGAAATAACCTATTAATGTTTTTATTCCCTAAATTAGACTACTTAATATCTTGAAATTTTTCGCGAACGATAGTAAGTTTTCTCTTAAAGAACTCTATTGTGTGGCCAACGATCTGGGCCTGGGTGACTCTTTGGCGACAACCTAGGGAACAACCGGACTAACGAAAGTGCTTTCAAGTGCAGGTTTCTTAGTTGACGAATTCAAGGATTATTGTATCGTATCATATATATTTTCCGGGAAGTTTATTCGACATAAAATTCATAAAGTGTATGATATTATGAAAAAAATAATCTACTCATTCGAAATAACTGGTTTAGGCTTAGTGATTTGTTACAGCATTGCAACCCACAATAATGGAAAAATTGATATTAAAACTGGTTCAAGAGGAACGAACTTTTTATTCGATTTAAAAATAATGAAAGTAAAAATATATATTCAAGGATTTCAACATATATTTAAACTGGTCATTAAAATGGGGTGGGTGTTTTACATTCTTTTGCCTAAAAATTATTTTAAGTATACTCCAGTAGTAAGTTTTGTAATAACAACAATTATGTCAGTTTTGGTCTATATATTAAAAGTGCCCAATCCTAATGTAATTTTACTTACAATTATAGTATTTTTTTCTTTTCAAGGCGGCTTTTTCTCTGGCGCTATAAGTGGCTTAATTGTAATCGCGTATTCAATTTATTTCTTTTCAACCTCAAATCAGTTGTTCCACTACACTCAAGAAAATTTCAAAAAAATAATTGTTATTGTAATCTTTATACCTATTATGGTTTTTATTGTAGGCACTTTAAAAAGACGGTATCTTCTGAAAAGTAAAGAGTTGGAATTAGTCAACGAAAAATTACAAACATTATCGAGAATCGATGAATTAACCTGCATTTCAAATCGACGCTTTTTTAATGAAGTCCTCGTTAATGAGTACAAACGTGCTGCCCGTATGCAAATTCCAATTTCTTTAATAATGATAGATATAGATTTCTTCAAAAATTACAATGATTATTATGGACATATTCTTGGAGACAAATGTTTAAAAGATGTTGCAAATGCTATTAATGAGGAATCAAAACGCACTGGTGACTTTTTGGCGCGGTATGGTGGAGAAGAATTTATGGTTCTTCTTCCTAATACTGATATAAATGGAGCCAAGGGAGTGGGTGATAGAATTATAAACGCGGTTGCTTCCCTTAAAATCCCCCATAAAGCATCTACGATTAGTTCTAGCGTTACAGTTAGTGCTGGTATAGTAACTATGGCTTCTTTCGAAGGATGTGAATATCATAACTTACCCCCTGTGTTACGATAGTTGTCGTAGGGACTGAAGAAGAGTATCCTTGAAAGGAACACAGGAGGGAGAACGACATGAGGTATCCCAAAGAGTTAAAGAGTTCTATCATTGCAAAGATGTTACCGCCAAACAACCAGTCTCTGAGTATGATTCAACAGGAGACCGGCGTCCCAGAGGGGACATTGAAGTTATGGCGGAAGGAAATACGAGGAAAAGGATTTGCAGCCCCTGCTGGTGAACAGCAAAGTGAGCAGTGGAGCACACGCGACAAGTATCTCATCGTGGTTGAGACATCCACACTCAGTGAGATCGA
>JARLHW010000164.1 GCA_031292075.1 Desulfosporosinus sp. | reverse complement strand
CACTAGAGTTCTCACTATAATAGTGAGTTTTCTTAGTATATATGACGTCAGAGATAAAAATAGATATCTAAATATAGCCTAATATATGACGTCTATTTCAGAATTCTATATATAGAAAGTCTATAAATAACTCATTGCCAATCCTGGAAGGCATACTGACCCATCCCAATGAGGAAGTTTGTCCCAAGATCTAATTATGGGCCATTCCAGTTCCAATAAGGAAGCTCCCAAAGCGCTGGTGGTTAGCATTCGCTGTCACCAGAGAGAAGGTAATGGGGGTTTGAGGTTGGAGCTATGTATACTATTATTACCGGTCCAAGAATTCTCATCCATACCTATTCACATTATTTTTCGAGCTGGTAGATAGATACCCCTATTCGAAATAGGCAACTTGCCCATAACCGTACTGTATGATTTATCAATAGCATGACATATAAAAAAGAGACTTCCTATTTCGAAATAGCCCTCAAGCTACTCATGAGAATATAAGTAACATCCTATTTCGAAATGTTTTTCTATTGAAGACTTTGCTATACTAGTCGTATATTTCGAAATCGCTTTGGAATGCCCTCCCCTACCCAGTGTTCTAACGTATAGCAGTTCCACACTGCTAGTGGCATTGGTTCCATTGCCTTACCATTATATGCAGGAACTTCATAATCTATAAGAGCCATGTAGGAACGAGGAAAATCTACTGTGTTTCCGGGAGGCCCAGTTTCGAGAAAGTAGTTGACAGCATCATCCAAAGTGTGTCCAGTGTGCAACTCGATATGGACGTGAGCGTCAAACATATATGATATGTTATAAACAACAACGCGATAAAGACTCATTCTCTCTTATGGAAGTCGATTCTTTTTTTATGGTTATACGACGCTGTTGAGTATAGTCAATTAGCATGAAAAAAATCGAGGGGAGTTTCATAGCATCTTGCACTTAGAACAAGCAATGCGTCGCAGTAATCGTTGAAATCACGTCTGGCATGTATCACAACATCCATGTTGATTTGTGGCCTGCTCCTACAACCTCTCTTTTTTTTAGTAAGGCCGTTACCCGTTTTTTTTATATGCTCAAAGTTCAGTAAAAAAATGACCGCTTTGTCATCGTTATACAAAAAGACGTCATAGTTTTTGTATAACATAACGTCATAGTTTTTGTATAACATAACGTCACGTTTCATTATTTCATATTTCATATTTCATATTTCATTTTCATAAAAAACTATGGACTCCATCAAGGTGGCTGTCAAGTTTGCCGACGGATCATTTCGCGATTGGGACAAGAAACTTCTTTCCGAGGTCGCTCTGTTCAACCTGTCGAATGGTTGTCTCGAGCTGCCCGGAATCGACCCTGACACGTTTAAGCTTGTCTTTCCGTGGATGCGTATTCTCGACCCTCACGTAATGACCTGGGTCGCGAAAGCCATGCTCTTGGACCCCAAGTCAGTCTACATGACCGTCGAGCCGTTGCACTTTGAACTGTTCGACATTGCACGTCTTGTTGCAGAGCCCGGCATTCGTCTGTCCGTCTACGGGCCGGCCAGGAGCGGTAAAAGCACTCTCAAGCAATACTTTGCTCAGACTATTATGGATACGACGGGAATACTGGTCAACACGAGCCTGTGGGTCGACGAGCCCCCCCAAGACCGTATGCCATACTACTTTGCCGTCTCTTGTCTGGAGAAGACCCGCAGGTTCAATGCACTTCCAAGACTCCAAGAGGCTCTTGACCACGTTCGTGCTATAAGTCCCTACGGCTTTTTGATCTGGAAGTACGACGATCCGTCAAAGCTCTACTGGGCCCTTTGTCCGCCGGAGATGGTCGCCCCAGAAAAGCTGAAGGTCAAGCGTTTTGATCCGGTCAACATGAACCCCCTACTAAAGCCAATGATCATCATCGGGCCTTCGAAAAGCGGCAAGACCATGTTGATGAAGATGTATCAAGAACGTCTTTTGGCGGCTAGGTCGCCTGCTCCTCTATTCAAGGAGATCAATGTTCAGCCCGACGTGCACAAGTCCTTCTTTGCTGTGTCCTGCCGTGGCTCTTTCACTACCGGCATTCCGAAGTTACACAAAGTCAGGGACTTTATAGGAGACCATCATCCTTACGGCTTTGTGATCTACGACATTGACGACCCGTCAGTGTTCTATTGGGACGAGGCCAATGTCGAAATCTCGAGAGACGGCATTGCCATCTATCCTTGAGTGCCCTCTCTGTAGCCCTTTGATATCATAAAGGGGCTCAATGCAAAAAAAATATGACATCACGTCTTCTCATATTCTTTTGTTTAACACATGATGGATAAGCAAGATGCTTGGCTGGTTGTGTGTTTGCTGGTTGTGGCATTGTCTCTATGCGTCCTGGGCGCTCTGTATGGCAACTTCTTTCTCATTGGAGTCGGTGTGTCCGTCATAGGTCTCGCGACCAGCGCGATTTTAGCCAAGTTTGAGCCAAAACACGAATAATCTCGTTCATTTTCTGTTTTGGCCCCCAAAAAAGAACATGAAAAATAAATTTTACAATATCACCAGAGGCTATGCATTGTTAGTTTTTGAGTGGTTTAGCAGTGGAGAGGAGACTCACCGCAATGCTGCATGGACTGCAGTCCATCATACAAACAGAACCTTTTCAGGCAGATCAAAGCCCGCATCCTCAAGTCCTGTTTTCTGTACTGCACCGCCGCCGCCGTCAGGCAGAAGATTTTTGCAACCCCCTCGCCTACTATACGGACGTGGTTGTGGATAGAAAAGGGCTGCGACCCGCACTGGGCGGATAAGGCATCATCGCTGGTCAAGAAGTACGACACTATCTATATTGAGCAGGAAAAGATGGCCAGGTTGGTCTCCGAGGTCAAACGCTTCACCTCTGCGGAAGCCGCCAAACTTGCCGAGGAGCGCGGCGTCGCACACAAACTTTCCATTCTGTTTGAGGGACCGCCGGGAAGCGGGAAAACCTCTATTGCCAAGGCGATTGCGACGGAGACGCATAGCGATATGTTCATTATCAATGTCGTCGGCATTAAGCGCCTTGAAGACATGGTCTTCCAGATGAGCACGGAAGCCAAAGATAAGTGTTGTGTTGTGCTCATTGAGGATATACATGCCGTTCCAGCGGAACTTTATGGCCAGATCTACAACCTGCTCCAGGGCGGCTACGATCTAAACAACGTCATTTTCATTCTGACCAGCAATGTCCCGCACGAAGAGCTCGACCCTATCATGTTCAGGCCAGGAAGGGTCGATCTCATTTATCGTTTCGGCTACATGTCGGCAGAAGCCAAAGCAGCCCATGGTCGCCAGACTCCGTCCAGAGCTTGTCGGGACAGGGTTTCTCAACCAAATTCTCCCGATCAAGATCACGCCGGCTCTGCTGGAGGCTTACTTGAACCAGATCCGCGACACGAGCTACTTTATGGCTGCAATACCTATGCTTGCAAACCCATCCGAATTGGTAGATATGATTGGTAAAGACCGCGACGGCTGTTGGCTTGTACGTGTTGTATTTCTCGACCATTGTTTCGAAATACTTCATTGATTCGGGGCACGACATGGTTGTCGATGTCAGCCAAAATGAGGTTGCTTCTTCATACACAATTTCGTCGTCTTTGATCACCAACACTGTGCCATCGGGGACAGACTCTTTATGCAGAAGAGCCAGATAGCGGACGATGGCAGCAAAGTTACCATCGCGATCCACGTGAACCGAAACGCTCATATTTGCAAAAAAAGACCCGTTTCGTGACGTCATGTTATATCCCATTCCGTGACGTCATGTTATATGTTTAAAAAATGGTCTCCAAAGCAGAGGCATTAGCCATGGGCATGCACGACAGGCTTGGCGCGGAAAGCCCCTTGTATCTACTCAATCACTGGCTGCTTGAACGTGTCGCGAGAATGGGCTGTGGCGACTACGAAGTTGGCTTCAAGGGCTTTCATGCAAACGGTCTCACCAATGCCGACTTTTACTTTCCTTTGGACGGCACTCTTGTCGAACTGCCCCCACGCATGAAACCTGCCATATGCGATATAGGCTTTCATTACTGTCACGAGCTGCGCGACGTCGGCCGCTATTACCTGCTCGACGAACCCACCAACGTCTTTGCCGAAGTTGCTGCAATGGGGAGAGTTGTCACTGACCGCACGAAACGCAAATCAGCCTGCACAATGATGCAGGTCATACGCATCCTGCCAAAGCAAGAGGTCATGAAAGCCGCGTCCGGTCCGGTCGATCTGCCACCTCCGCCACCTCCTCCGCAGAAAGGGTACAGTGTGATCACAATGCCGAATAATATGCCTGACGGCAGCGTGGTTCGAGTCAAGTATATAGAGTACCACAATGGCAGCGGCATCTTGAACAACCCGCCAGACGGCGGGCCAGCCATACGG
The DNA here is from genome assembly GCA_031292075.1 of Desulfosporosinus sp. Lineage (GTDB taxonomy): Bacteria > Bacillota > Desulfitobacteriia > Desulfitobacteriales > Desulfitobacteriaceae > Desulfosporosinus. The sequence goes on along the minus strand of JARLHW010000164.1, from coordinate 7,887 downwards.
ACCAGTTTAGGTGGGTATACGTGGGTCGACGACGAATCCGGTCTGCCTCATCGGGATGAACATCTCGGTCCAGCCATTTTCCATCCAAAGTTCAATCGCGCCGGCATTCCAGGCGACGAATTGCCTACCACAGGCCCCGCATATTCCTACTACAAGGGCGGCCAGCTGCATCGCAACATCAAGGCTGGGCCTGCACATATTTGTGCTTATGCCAACAAGTACTATATACGCATATACGCTGAGGAAGGACTCCTGCACAACGAGAAACGCCCTGCAGTTGTATTTGCCCGTCATTTCTTCATTTTCGCTGATCATGGCGTGATCCATCGCGACGTTTCCGAAGGCCCTGCCATCTACTTGCCTTGCGGCATTGCTGCCTGGGTCGACCACGGACGGCTCGTCACTCTCGAAATGCGCAAGTCTTTCTACAAGGACAAAAGAGACCGGTGGCCGTCATGGCCGCTGGAAATGGTCTCGTACTTTTGCAAGGTGCCTGTTGTTCCGATCATTGGGGCCGTTCGTGATGCCTACAATGCATGTGGTATGGGAATGCGCTGAGGACGTGCGTAGCAGTAGACACATCCGTTCACACACAAGTCGGTATAAGATCCAATATCAACACTGGTGATGCATCTACATCCAGCACGTTGGCCACTGTCCTTCTTCATGGTGGTCTGGGACAGTAGAGGACGTCCTGCAGCCTTGAGAAGCTTGTTAATACGTTCACCATCGATGCAGATAGAGGCTCCAACGCTAATCGAGCTGTAGTCGCCAATAATCTCATCTCCCACACACGAACTTAGAGAGACTCCATGTCCCCATGCGACTGAAGCCATCCAAGCGACGATTTCGCGCCGTTCCTCCATTGGAGTTGAAATAGCGACAAGACCGTAAGAACGCATCCTGGCCGTAATACGAGAGTCAACACGCATAAACGCTATATGGATCTCCTTGATGCCTGCGTCTGATCCAGCCTTGCATATCGTGTCGAAAGCAACAAGGTTGTCCTTTTTCGTTCCGTCCGTTGAAATCCACTGACATATAGGGTCGAAACGGAGCACCACAGAGTCCGGCCCAAACGTGCGCGCTAGGAAGCGCATCTGGTCGAGACGGTCCCTCAACGGGACCATTTCCATCCCTGGTTCCAGTTCGCACGGCGAGTTGATTGTAAAATTGAAGATGTGGATGTACTTGTGAATTATATCCTTGTTGGCCTCGTAGAGCTCCATAAAAGACCCGTAGTTCTTTGACCACCAGGCAAAGCATTTTACGTGGTTCGGAAGCAAAGAGACCTTGGAGACCTGTTTCGGATTACGTGGATTTGCCACTGTGGTCCAGCCCTTTTCTCTGATAGTTTGCAGTATTTCAGCCATATGCATGGCAGGGATGTCTGTCCTGCGCGAACATGAGATGACTTCGCAGTTGCGTTCGTGAATATTCGGCTCTGCTTTAGTGCCAAACAATGTCATTTGAACGGTGCGAACAGGAACTATGTCTTCGATTTCCATTGGAAAAAATGACAAATGGCTGTTGACGTCACCTTAACAACATCATCACGAACACGTTTCTTCCCCGTCTCTGTGAGTATAAACGAGTCTCCATGTATTACAGGCATTTTGAGGATACCACAGTGATGTTATGTTTTCTTTGATCATGTAATCATCGTGTGCTGTTCACGGACATACGTTAAGGCTTCTCTGATGGTGAGCTCGGCCATTCCCTTTTTAAAGCCTGCAAATTCCGCCGCAAGACGAGCTTTGTAGAAGGCCAGTTGCTTTCCTTTGCATCCAGCGCACTCGTGGGTCAGTCCCGCAAATGTCATTGCGTCGGTGACTCTCTCCAGAATTGTTATTGCATCGTCTTCGTCGATACCCTTGTAACCTCTCGGTCCTTTGCGGATCACATCGCATTCATGTTTCATATACTGTAAAAGAGCGTCCTCCATAATGTAGTAGTTCCGCCCCTCATAGCTAATATCGGCCATTTTTTTAGTTTGTGCCTGACTGGATAACGTCATTTCGATTTACGTCATCATTTATGAGTCTATGACGCTTATGAATCCATTGTATGACGTGTATATTTTACATCATCATTTTCATAGTTGTCAAGGGGGTGATTAAAATAAAAAATGTCGGTCAGAATACTCCTGCGTGCTAAAGGCACTATGATGGCACAAGTGGGCAAATTCACTATCATTGTGGATGACAATCCGCTTTGCCATAGAGTCCTAAGCGAGGCGCTCTACCATTTCAACAAACTTCAGTACATCAAGAAACAAATCCTTCTTTATCGGTCTATCAAGGTCCACAGCGAGGGAAGGAGGCCAAGAATCATCCACAAGAACGGGGACCTTTTGGATTTGCGTCTCACCAATCTGGCCGAAAAACAAAAGGTAAAACAGTGCAGTGAAGGATAGAGGGTTTATTTATATATTTCAAATTTCATAGGCTCAAGGACTTTTGGGACCGTACAAGACGTTAACGACGCATGTCTGGTGTGTTAGGTGGATCGACTCTTACGGCAACTATAAATTCAGAGTGTTTCGCCGTCGTGGAATGGATGAAAGGACCTCTATGAAAGAGGCGTTTCAGTTTTACATAGAGGATAGGTGCAGCTATCCAGAGCATTATATGATTGCCGTGCAGACCCCGCCAGACCCGTGTCTTTTGAAAATGGATGTAAAATACATTTGTTCTTCTTCTTGAAGAGACAAAGCTTATTCGAGTTTTATTAAAAGTTTGCCACATTGAGAACAGTTGCCCGAATGTACCGTGAGGGGTGAACAATCATCAACGTTGGAACGTACAGGAAGTATTTCTCGAGTGGTTTTAGTTTTCTCGGTCACACTGGACATTATGCGGCATGTTGGACAATAAATCGTGGTTGGAAACTCTTTGGTTTTATTGAGTTCGTCCGACTCCATTGAATAGCACACTAGTGAAATATAGTAGAAAAGACGTCATCAAAAACAGAAAAAAATGGAGATAATGCAGAGAGCAAAACGGCGTTGTTTATGGGAAATGGGGTAGATTGCCCCTCATGCCAGACGGTTTTGAACACGATCAGCATCCCCATGGCTCTCTATTTTATAAGGATTCCGATCATACACTAGCTTATACTCTTCACGTTGAGACGAAAACTGCATTCTTCGGGATTTGGCACAAATACCGCATTGTGATGTCCCCTATATTGTCAGTATAAATATAAAACGATATGGAGCTGGTCTATGGTGAATGGTGCAATTGGTATCCGCTCAGGCCCGACGGCTTTGAAGCGAACGATGAGTGGGCCGACCGTATGGAGGAGGAGCCCATGATTTTTCGTAGCAAAGACAATCCCCACCAGAACTATATTGCTCAAGTAGAGTCAAAGAGGACATTTCTATGCTGTGGATACAAATATCGCATTGTGATGTTCCCTCTTTATTTAGTCTTCTTGTGTTGTGTTACAAAGATGAAACCTGTTATTAAAGAGACAACAGCTCCGATGCCAGTTAGAATCCAGCCAATCCTCTTGTCCTTGGCGTGCCAACTTTGCTTCTTTTGCTTTTCTTGTTCTGTGTCTGTTGGCAGTATGGTATTGTGTGTATAACCCTTATCGAGGTTCCACAGACCCCAGAAGGTAACGAGTAGTCCGACAATAAGCCATGTTGACGGTTTTACAACATTCATGGCGACGATATCAACACCGCCCAACGTAAAGACCAGAACAACAACGACAATAGCGACAACCATGAGGGTTATGTCCCATCCCTTGGCCGTCGCGCCAGTCTCCTGGTCAATTTCCTTGACGCATTCTGACTTGGCGGTGGTCACAGTCTTGGATTTCGAAATTGTTGCTTGGATCTCATTGACTGTATTGACCATATCAATGATTCTGGTATCCAGAGATCCGTGGTCGCTGCAGCCAATCATGTTCTTCTGTATCGTGTCGCTGTTCACAAACGACGAGCACGACGAGATCACAGCGTTGGATATCCTGGTCACTGTGTGCTGAACGGCCATTGAGTCTGCATAGGCGATTCCGATTGCCGCCTTTGCGTCCGTCTTGGCCTTTTGCTCTATGGTTTCCTTGATGGAGGTTTGGAAATCGGCAGATGTCATTGTAGAAGCCAGAGCCTTTAGGTCAATGCGGGCGTAGTTTTCCATGTGCAACACGTCAACTTTGATATGACAGTCGCCACTGATAACAATCACATTTTCTTGTGAAATATGTGCCTTGTTGTCTGCAATGGCCTGAACTGTTACAGAGGTGCCAACCTCTATCAACGAGTCTACAAAATTGCTTGCTTTTGCATAAGATGCCCCCATTTATCTTTTTTCTTTTTTTTTGAATAAAAAAAAAGACAAAGACGTTGAATAAAAAAAAACTGGTTTGGTAGTAACAATATATATATACTTTTTTTTTCAATGGGGTCCGCTCAAACTCGAGGCGGAAATCCAACAGTTACGTTGGATGTAAAACACGACGAAATAGGATCGTACCGAATGTACAGGCCAGCCACCGACGGGTCCGGTATTATGAATATCTGCCCCAGATTTGGGTGTGATGCAGACGAGGTGGTTTGGGAAAAGGAGTATAACAGAACTCAGGACTGCCAGAACACCACAAACACAGACGGAGAAAGTTCCGAACCAGGTTTTACTGTTGATAGTGTGACCTGTTCCAAAGTAGATAGGGAAGAAGATTGTCCTGTTCTGGGCGGTACTGTGCATGCTGTTTCTGCTGTCGCCGCTAATCCAAAAGCCTATGACGGCCATACTGTAAAATGTGCCTATAATGTCGCAGACCTTGCAGCCTCCTGCGCCGCTGCGACAGAATGGACTGAAATGAAGAGAACCAGTATGGGAAAGGACATACGAGAGCAATGGTATGACGATGGCCTGATGTCGTCGCTTTGCGGCACTGCCGGTGACCCACAGCATTGTCCCTATCCCGACTATGTCGACAAAGACGGTAAGCCAATATGTTGCAGTTTGGTGAGTTGTCCCTCGTGTCAACAGTGGGCTTCACATTCCACGAAGAAAACACTGGCTGGAGACTATTCGGACAGCATCATCAAGGAATGGTGTTCAGCCCATCCTACCGATCCTGCCTGTGGATGTTGGTTCAAGGATCGGGACATAGAGGTCTATGGAAAGATTCAAACTTTAACTCCTGCTCAACCGGGTTGTTGGTACATTCCTTGTGCCGACAGGGAATTCACGACTTCAATGGTTCAGGCAGAATATCGCGACCTATCTACGTGCCCCAAGGAGATCTGTGAAAACATCATAATCAACAGTGGCGGCACCATCGATGCAGACACAATCAACATGATCATCAACTGCAATGATGTCCCGCCCCCACCCCCTCCTCCTCCACCCCCACCACCTCCTCCGGCAAAAGGCCTGACTATAGGAGAAAAAGTACTGATAGGCGGAGCAGTTGTGGCAGTTGTGATAGGAGGTATTCTATTAATCAAGGCTGGGCGTCGTCGCAACATCACAGTAGCGCCGTGAAAAAGTGGGTTTCCAGTCATAGGTTATGTGGTTGAAATAATCAACCAGGAAGAACTCTGGATGGCCTTTCCAATGGTCAAAATAAAGAAGACATACCACCAAACCCTCAAAAGGGTCCGCCTTTTGTAGTTGTTTGATCAGCAGAGGTAGTAAACACCTATCCGTAGCCGTCTGTTTGTGCCGATTTTCAGCATCGTCAACCCAGCTGCCGGGGTTGTAACGCAGAAACACAGTCCCACCGTTTGGGGGGTCTTGTTCTATTGTTGCCAGGGTCTGTTGGATCACTGCCATACGCTTGTATTCGCAGTCGAGCGGGCGGTCCTTGTGTTGTCCTTCATCAACCTCCACAATTATGCTATGATGGCCATGCAGAGCATAGAAGAATATGTCCGGCCTGTAGTTGCAACAGCCTGGTTCCGGGAGCGTCTTGTCATAGCTGTTGGCGACGAGGCACTCGTCTTCGAGGAGCTGTCTGACTGAAAGTTCCTCTATATGGCGATACCGCGGGACTATATCCCCCGACAACATCACAGTCTGTCTGTCAATTTTCTGGCATGTAGGGCATTTTTTACTGACGACGTCTCGGTATTCTGAAGGACACTCGCAACCTGAGCATAACAGGTCACGACAGGGGATGTCGCTGTTGAGTTTATGCATAAAACAAACTTCAGGATAGCCATCACTGCGAGATGTGTATAGCGGGTTGATCTTGCACTCTTGGTCGCGGCATTTTGGAAATCGCTTCTGATCTTGAAACATATGTTTATCAGAGTGGCCGTGTTTGATACAGCGGCTTGCTTTACTGTATAACTCACCACAGTGGGCGATCTTGTTGCATATAGTGCATTTGGTGTGAACACAATCATACTCCTTTGTTTTATCGGCACATTTGCTGCAATGTATGGACTTTTTTGTTCCCAGCATAGCAAAACTGGCCCGTAGCTTGTTGCATTTAATACATAAAGCTGCTTTGAGATATACGTGGTCAGCGTCTTTATGTTTTAAACAACATATGGGTTTGTGCCCGACAAAACCGAAACTGGCCACTAAACCACATTTCCTGCAGCGATGACGCCCCAAATAGATATGGTCGTCTTGTTTGTCTTTTTTACAATAAATGGCCTTTCCGCCCACAGGACCATATAATGCCATACTGCCACAACCAGCGACACATTTTCCGGATTTGATCCCGAAACATGATGTCTCCGCAACCATGTTCTTTGGTTGTTTATCCACATTCAAAATGATCGACCGCTCGCAAACGCCAAAAATAAATTATGTGATGTCTTGGTTAATCTCTTCATTCTTCGACCAAACAAAAAAAAAACAATGCCTGCCCACCGTCGTTCAAAGAGCAAGTCTGCCCCCAGCCGTAGCCGTAGCCACAGCCGTGCCCACCGCCATTCTTCGACAAAGAAGAGCACCCGTCCCCTTTCAGACTGGAACCGTGCGATCAAGAAGGCCATGGCTCAGCTGAAGCGTGAAGGATGGAACGGCGACCCCAAGGATCGTATGAAGGCCGCGGCCAAGATTGCCCATGAGATTACTGGCAAGTAAAAAGACCTCCCTTCCCTGCGTAAAAAGAATAGAGTGCTTTTTCTAGACCACTATTCATCCCCCCCTTTTTTTTTGTTTTGTTCATGGCATATACTGTCAGAGTTGAAATTCAGGGACCAGGGTGCGAACTGACCTTTATGCATTCCTGCGACAGCGGAGAAATGGCTAGCTACGCTAAACAATTTGCCTCTATTGTCTCGGGAAACGGCCCGGCATCTGTCTCTTCAGCCTCTACAGGGCTCAGCGGCCCTTATTCAAAGAAAGCAGTTGGGGCTAGGGTTAGAGCAGATGGTTTTGATTGTCCCAGTGTTGTTTTTGCCAAGGCCTCAAAGGAGGGTGCGAAGAAGCGCATGGAGACAGAGATTGGAGCTGCGGCGCCAAAGACCAGTGGGAATGTTCACGACGCTATCTTTGGAGAGGATGAGTATGATTTTGATTCAGAGTCGATGCAGCTAGGTGGCGGACCGATAGGTGGATATAGCACTGGGAGACACTGAGCCCCCCTCCTTTAGCTCTCAAACACTCCATGAAACGCCCGGGAAACAACAATAGTACCATCTTGCATTTGAACAAAGTTTAGCGCATTGTTGTAGGGGTCGACGATGTTGGAGCACTGTTTCGCCATACCCGTGATTTCTACGGGCTGGTCTCTGATGCTGATGAAGAAGTAACACCTATCCTCTGACTTGAACAAAGCGCGGCCGTATAGCTTGATAGAATTGCCGTCTATCGGCTCACTTATGAAGTCTATACTCTCTTTGAGGTCCTTGTTCATCAACTCTAACATTTCCAACGCCTCTTCTGCGGAGTGTGGCAGTGTAGCAGCCAT
>JARLHW010000163.1 GCA_031292075.1 Desulfosporosinus sp. | reverse complement strand
TCTTGTGAGGCTTGTCGATCTCCTTCTTTATCTCCGCCATCTTGATGAACACGCAGTGGGTGTTACAGAACTTGTCCGAGTTAGCACACTGTTTTCGTGTACAGTAGAGTCCTTTGCGTTTCCCTCGCTTGAGAATAAAATTACATCGCGTGGTGAGATCGTGAGTCTCCTCCTTCTGTGGTGGTGTTTCTACCTTCTCTTGGGGAACAGGATCGACAGGCTTCTCGACTGGGGTACTCTCCGACATCGTTACGGGACAAATTATTATTATGAACTTTAAGCCTTAAAGTTACTAATAACCTCCTCCGAAGAATGTCCATGATCCTGGCGTCGAGGAAGTATTACATCAATTCTGCCAACAGAAAGTCAGGGACAAATCAGACTTTCGAAATAGACATCGAAATCCCACCCGAGGCTCCGTATGATTCTATCGCGATAGTCGATGTCTCTATTCCACTCACGTATTATAACGTAGATTATCCTTATAATCACTTCACTCTAGTAGAGGGTTCGAATTCAGTTGATATCGTCATCCCGCCAGGAAACTACGATGTGAAGTCGTTTCGGACTGACCTTGTAAGTCTCTTGAACTCCTCCCTACCGTCTACATTTGTCTATGCGATGACCTTCGACACAGTGAAAGCTAAGTATACTTACTCGGTCACCGGTAACGCTGGAGTTCAGCCACAGTTTATCTTCAATGACTACCTGGTGAGTCAGATGGGATTCAATAATAACAGCACGAATACGTTTGTCTCCAACAGCTTAGTCTCGTCGGATGTGGTCTCATTCATCCCTAACAACACTCTCTTCATCCATTGTGATCTGGTAACGGAGGGCGACATCTTACTCGATCTCTACGCGAACAACGTTATCCCTTATAGTTACATCACATTCAGCGCTCCCAATATCGAACACTACTCGAAACCGTTGAAGACGACGAACCACTCCTCCATGAGAATCAGTCTCCAAGATCCGCTAGGCCAGGAGGTGAACCTGAACGGTGTCAATTGGAATTTCAGTCTTACGTTGTACAAGAAGAACGATCTCGCCTCCATGTTCCGAAATTTCTTGAATTTCGTTGGAACCGTTTATACATCCTTAATCTCGAAATGATATCTAAATAGTATTCTCTCTCTCTCAACAACAAAATGGCGGAACGACTTCTCCCGATCACCGATATTGATTCTGTTTCGCAAAACAGCGGTTCCTATAGAAATAAGGACATCACTCCCTATGCCCCCGCAAAACAAACTATGGCTCTTCCAGCTGAGAGTCAGCCGATCATAATTCAGATTCCGAACGATGTGGAGAATTTTGATAAATCTACATTGACCCTCAACTATACAGTGGATGCTGGAGCTGCTTATTACAGTGGATACGAAGATCTTCTCGGTATGGAGGCCTTCTCTGCTATCACTCTGACCTCCTCAGTCGGAACGTATTTCGTTAATATTACCAATCCCGCTATCTATGCAAAGGTGGTTCCGAAGATCGATCAGTCACACAAGACCTTTCTCACCAATGACGACGCAACCGGTTTTCATCCGCCTCTTGCTGGTTCTGAAAATCAGCTGGCAGTCCCATTCACTCCTCCTGCCGGAAACTCGTACAATCTTGCAAGTGCTGCGACCTACAAGGCGGTAAGTTATCCACAACCGAGATATGTTCGTTCCTCTGCGGCTGCCGGCGTGGTGAATATCTCTCGTACTATCCCACTCGGTCAGCTTACCGGAACACTATTTGCTCTGAAGCATGATCAGTGCTTCAACACTATCATGAATCTCACCCTCTATCCAGCAACCTCTGTATCTAATTTCGGATTTACTACGATGGCTGCGTACACTAGTGGAAGTTCGGCAGCAAAAACTCCTTACGCGGGTACAGTTACTCTATCGAATGTCGTGTTGAATCTGGCTATTCAGACCGATCCGAAGATCCGAGCGGGATTCCTGTCCATGGCTCAGAGTGGTCATCTCAAGTATCAGGTTCCATTTCTCACGCAGATGTCGACTCCTATTTCGGCTGGAACGAATGCCTCTGCCAACGTCAACTTATCATCGGCCTATGGACGGAAGATGAAGAGATTGATCAACGTCGCGACACTGGCTACACCGACTCTGGCTGGTTGTGTGGATATCAGCAACTATAACGGATCCAAGATGAACTGGTACGGAACTTCACTCGGTGGGA
>JARLHW010000162.1 GCA_031292075.1 Desulfosporosinus sp. | reverse complement strand
GTTAGCACTTAATTGATACACCGCCGCGCCCTGGTCAGGTACGAAAATAGTCCCGTTAGATGCTATAGCCGGTGAACTGTCGATAGGACCGTAGAAAATGGGGGAGCCTCCGGATTGATAGACACTCTTATAATTGCCAGTAGTCGGGTCCATAAGGATTAGACGGTACTCGCCACTTTGGGCTGCATCAACACCGAAAACGGCGGCCCCTTGGGTGCCGACGGCGGTTGTATGTGGGTTCCAAGCAGGAGAGGATGTTACGATGTCGTTGGTAGCATTGGGTGCGTCCTTCGTAGTGCGATAATCATAATTTGTTGCGAAAACATTAGTTGGAGTATAGAGAGGCTGAGAAATTACACCGCCAGACCAAGAACCAACTACAGCAAAGGGAGTTTGCCAGGTAACCGTTTGACCTGTAGTTATGTCTGTACCAGATGCAGAAAACGAAGGGGTAATCAATGGTGACGCCGCAATTAGCTGAATCGAATTACCGGGATTTCCTCCTATAGGGCTAAACGAGGTTGTTGATAGTCTTCTCCCCTCTTGATCTACCGCCCACCAATACAAATATCCGCCAACTGCGATTGCCAAATAGCCATTGGTAATCGTTGGCCCTGAAATACCGGCAGCAGAATCGACTTCTCCATTAGAACCGCTTGTGCCCTCATCAAAAGTTGCTATGAGGGTAGCGTTTAACGAGATTGCATTTCCTGGTAAGTTCCAGTCAGGTTGCGGTTTCTGCAGATCAATTTGCGTCAAGTAGCCCTTTCCGTTGCCATCATAGGTATACTGATAAAGCTCGCTGCCAACCACAACTGGAGTTGTGTTGGAATGTTGCGCCTGACCGTTCCATTTGGGAATTTCAACATAGTACGGAGCGTTATTGTACACTAGCCCGTTAAAATTGGAGTCACTTACGGTATTGTCGCGAAAAACGTCTGCGTCGTGAGTGTAGTTATCAATAGCCCATGCCCTTTGAGGTAAAATGAGAGAAATACTCAGTAGAAGAGCTAGGAAAGTTATTGCCCAAAGTTTTTTTTGCACAAGATTAGAACCACCTTTCTATAAAATTAGTTCAGCCTTTCTTCAAGATAAATAAAACCACCTCATATTTAGTGTGCGTTCACAAAATACGAGGTGGCATATTCGTAACAAGTTTTGATCGTATTAATAAATTAGGCTTTTCGATGTCTTACATAGAGAACCCGACCGGCGATTGCCGTCAGGCCGAGAATAACTACCCCTGCCGCTATCCAAATCCATACATTCGTTGTCGTACTGGTTTCTTTTTTGACCGGCACCTTTATCGGTATATTTGCAGGATTAAGACTCGGTGGATTTTGTGCAGCCATTTTTTGATCGGCTGCTGCCATTTCAGAAGTTATGGGGCCTGACGAAGTTTTCGCTATCTGCCCGACC
>JARLHW010000161.1 GCA_031292075.1 Desulfosporosinus sp. | reverse complement strand
GCTCCAGTCGCTCCAGTATCTCCTGTTGCTCCAGTTGCACCAGTGGCTCCAGTGGCTCCAGCTGCTCCAGTGGCTCCAGTTGCTCCAGTCGCTCCGGTATCTCCTGTTGCCCCAGTTGCTCCGGTATCTCCAGTGGCTCCAGTTGCTCCAGTCGCTCCAGTCGCTCCAGTATCTCCTGTTGCTCCAGTTGCACCAGTGGCTCCAGTGGCTCCAGCTGCTCCAGTGGCTCCAGTTGCCCCGGTTGCTCCAGTGGCTCCAGTCACTCCAGTATCTCCAGTTGCTCCAGTCGCTCCAGTGGCTCCAGTCGCTCCAGTCGCTCCAGTATCTCCGGTTGCACCAGTGACTCCAGTCACTCCAGTCACTCCAGTATCTCCAGTTGCTCCAGTTGCTCCAGTTGCTCCAGTTGCTCCAGTCTCTCCGGTATCTCCTGTTGCTCCAGTGGCTCCGGTTGCCCCAGTGACTCCAGTTGCTCCGGTTTCACCAGTGGCTCCAGTCGATCCAGTCGCTCCGGTATCTCCTGTTGCACCAGTTGCCCCAGTGGCTCCAGTTGCTCCAGTGGCTCCAGTTGCTCCAGTTGCTCCAGTTGCTCCAGTGGCTCCAGTCGCCCCGGTGGCACCAGTGGCTCCAGTCGCTCCGGTCGCTCCTGTATCTCCTGTTGCTCCTGTTGCTCCAGTTGTTCCAGTGGCTCCAGTTGCTCCAGTTGCTCCGGTATCTCCAGTTGCACCAGTTGCTCCGGTTGCACCAGTGGCTCCAGTCGCTCCTTCACATGAGCTATAGGTTACGATCAAATACGGAGGATTAACATTATTGACGCTTTCGTACCCAATGATTGTATCTGATTTATCTTCTTTTCCTATAAGAGTAATGCCATAATTTGCATGACATGTATTGCTCCAACCCTGAACTAGACCCGTTATATCAATAGCAATATAAGTTCCTATATCACTATCAATTACATTGAAAGAATAGGAAGTTATGATAGTTTTCGGTGCTGTATTCCAAGTTACTGTCGTTTGACTAAAATCTTGTTCATTTTCATATATCGTTACTAATTGTGGGGAGAGTTCATGATCTTTTTTATCTTTTCTATTAATAAAAAGATAAAGTGAAGCATTACACATTGTACTTGAGCAATGTAGGTCAATTTTAAATTTTAGCAATGTTCTATATGCATCCGGCCTACAATGGTTTTTAGGAGTTTTAAGATATTGCCCTGTAAATAGTTGATGATCAATATAGCCGAAATTTTTATTTTTATAGAATTGTGAAATATATACACTATCGGTCGGAGAAATTATAATTGATGAAGCCATTATAATTGACTCCTTCTGATTTAGTTAATAATTCGGATAGTTAATAACTTTAAACACGAAACTAATTTAACACTAATTTATTCCATATTTATAAATTGGTTACTCCATTCCTACAAAAGTTTTTATCCTTTTTGTTGTTTCGGTAAATTCAAGGATTATATTCCCATCAAGATCTCCCGAGCCTCCACTCCGGCCTTAAACACAAACACCACCTCTACAACAGACAACACCTTGACCTTCTCAACCAACCTCCGAAACAAATCCCCATCAAACTTATCAAGCAACGAATCCTGTGCTGCCAGATAAACCTTAACTCTACTCCTATTCTATCCCTCCACACCTTCTCGGCCTCTGCGCCCATCACCCTCTGCCTAAGCGCCTGTAACCTTTCAATCTCAGTAGTCAAATTCGCGTACTCTTGGTTATCAATCCCCATATTCCGCACCACATTCATCAACTTTTGCTGAAGTTCTGCTAACTTAGCATCAATATCCTCCTCTCCACAAACCGCGCTCTCAGTTTCCGTACTTAAAAAAGCTTCCTTACTGGCAATGATCCTGTTCATTACTCGTATAAAAACCTGCTCCAACGCCTTCTCCTTGACCGTTTTCATATCACACATTCCACCCATTTGATGGTTAATACATATCCATACGATTTGCTGATTCTTTCCCTTGCCCCATTTTGTACGGCGGAATTTACTACCACAATTCCCGCAGAAAAGCTTTCCTGAAAAAGCATAGTCACTCGTGAATTTACTCTTACCCGTTTTGGAATAGCCGCGCATATTTGCTCGTCTTTCAAATTCCATCTGTACTGCCGCGAATTCCTCCTTCGAGACAATTGGCGGATGGCTGTTCTCGACATAATACTGTGCGGCTTGCCCGTTATTCTTGACCCTCTTCTTGGTCAGGAAATCCACTGTGTAGGTCTTTTGAAGTAGTGCTTCAACCTTATATTTTTCGTTCTTTAAAATCTTATTAACGGTGCTATCGTACCAACGCGAACCGCCCGAACCAGTCAGTTTCTCATCACGTTGTAAATCCGTTGCTATTTTATAGGGACTTTTTCCCTCCATGAACTCTCGATAAATTCTTTTTATAATTTCTTCCTCCTCCTACACTATGATCAACTCACCATTTTCGTCTTTCGTATACCCGAGAAATCTATTGTGATTAACAATGACCTTACCCTCCTGAAAACGGTAGGCAATCCCCTTCCGAGTGATCTGCGATATGTTTGAACTCTCCTCTTGAGCTAGACTCCCGAGCAAAGTTATCAAGAACTCACCCTTGGAATCGAGTGTGTTCACGTTCTCCTTCTCAAAAAATATAGCGATCCCCTTTTCCTTCAACTACCGTACATATTGCAAAGTGTCGAGCGTATTCCTGGCAAACCGACTGATTGATTTTGTGATCACTATGTCAATCTTGCCTGCCATACAATCCTCAATCATCCGGTTGAACTCCACCCGTTTTTTAGTGTTGGCGCCACTAATACCTTCATCAGCAAAAATCCCTCCGTAGGTCCACTCTGGATTGCGTTTAATATATTCTGTGTAATGACTTACCTGCGCCTCGTAACTTGATAACTGCTCTTCATTATCGGTCGAAACGCGGCAATAAGCGCAAACCCTAAGTTTTGCTGTTGCCTCAAGCCCATTCATTTCTTGTCGTGGTTTTGCCGGAATCACTGTAACATTTGCCATTTTCAAAAACCTTCCTAAAATAAATCACGGCCTCGTTTTAAGGTGTAATATTCCTCAAAACGAAGGCCGTTTTCTAAATGAAACTCCTAAATATGTGCTACAAATCCAACAGGCCGACTCAGCAACATTCCCGCAGTTATCTATATGCCGTTTATAGGTTTTTCCACAATGGCCACATTCGATGGTTCCAGTCAAGGTGTAGAGTTTCAGGTATTTTTCCCGGTTCCCCTCTATATTACTTTTGGACTTGGCTCTCTCCACCATCAATTCCTGGGCCTTCTTAAAATCCTCGCGACTAATGATGGCGGGATGACTATCCTTGACATAGTACATTGAAACTTCGCCTTTGTTTCGCTTCTTCTTGAAATCTTTAGTGATCGTTTTCTGCAGGAGCATATCACCAACGTATTTCTCATTTCTTATGATCTCTCGGATAACCGAACTGGCCCATTTGACCTTACCAGATATGTTTCTGATGCCGTCAGCCTTTAACCCTTTGGCGATCCGAGAAATACCCAGTCTTGAGAGATAATCTTTGCATATCCGTCTTACAATCGCGGCCTGTTCTTCATTGATAACAAGGTTGCCATTCTTGCCCTTGTCATACCCTAAAAACCTCTTTGTATTAATCTTAGATTGCCCATTCTTAAAGCGACGCTGGTAGGCCCAACGCATGTTTTGAGATATCGATACCAACTCTTCCTCGGCCACCGAACTCAGTATGGAGAGCATGAGCTCACTTTCGTCGTTTAGGGTGTTTATGTTTTCCTTTTCAAAGAAATATTTATTCCAAGGAGTTTAAGCTTTCTTACAGTTTCCAAACAGTCGGAAGTATTACGAGCAAAGCAGCTGATAGACTTCGTGATGATGTGGTCGAATTTCTTGTTTTCAGCATCTTTGACCATCCTCAAGAACTCTGGTCGTTTTGCAGCGTTTTTGCCGGATAGGGCTTGATCCGCATAAATTCCAGCAAAGCTCCAAGTGAGGTTGTTTTAAATTACGGGCGGTGTAATGTTACATTTGCGCCAAAAAACTATTTTTCTGCTCAGCCTGATCAGTGGACACCCGTACGTAAGCGCAAACCTTAAGTTTCTTTTCTTCAAAAACTGCTGCCAGAATTGTTCGTATTTTTTTCATGTGGCTCCTTTCCGTCACTGTCCAGAGGAATGCTGGAACATATTGCTATCACGGCGTTACCCGATCATTCCACTCCTCAAACTATCAGTTAGAGATTGTTAATCTCCGCTGTTTTTACTTTGTTGCAGGATTTAACCCGCATACAATTTTGTGCAGCAACGTGTCGCTGCACTGTTCCCGTGCACGACCTCTACCTCAAAACAATCTAACCCAAACCGCTCTAATATGTTCCCGTACGCGTAGGTAGTCCTATTAACCTTTTCACAATTCACACCAGAACTCTAAAACCCTTGGTACAAGCGACTTTCAACTGTGCTTAATTTGCAGACAATTGACAGTGCTGCGTCCACGGGAACAGATCCATCATTTCTGCCTCCAGTACAAAGGCATGAAGAGCAAGTGCCTTATTAGTGATCTTATCACAACTAAAATGAACGCAGATACGGGACAATAATCGGTGGAACCGATTGGTCCTCTTTATGATCTGCCAACCAAAGCCTAAGACGAGGATCTCGAATATTTTGCAAGGCTAAAAAGGCATTTCTCTGCAAAACGGCTTTGCCACGCCATCCGGCTGCTGTTACTTGAAAACGTCGCTGAAACTCTCCTTTGGTTAAATTGAGAGTCTCAAGTAAATCGACGCCCCGTCGCAGCGGGAATGGAGCGGACGCTGCTAGCTCGTTCTCCATCCGTTGTTGGTTGTGAGGACAAACCTCTTGGCAGGTGTCACAGCCAAAAATTCGTAATCCCAGCCGTCTGTACTCCTCGTCAGTAAGTATTTCCTTACTCTGGGTAAGATAAGAAACGCAGTGTTTAGCCGCGAAGGGCTCTTTCCCGAGGATGTGGGCCGGACATGCTTCGACGCATCTTTGACAGGCTCCACATTGGTCGAGGCTGGGACAATCCACTGGAATCTCCTGGTCCAAAAGGAGTAAGGCTAAGGCCACAAATGAACCGTATCCCGGAATAATGAGCTGTTGATTGCGGCCGATCCAGCCTATTCCAGCCCGGATCGCGAAAGCCCGTTCAACCAGAGGGCCTATATCTACTTGCCACCGAGGAGTTCCCGTCCACCCATTGCTAACCATGGTATCGATCAGCTGATTTATTGACTGCCGCAGAACACAGTGATAGTCTTCTCCAACTGCCGAGCGAGCAAGTATGCCCTCTGCTTCTTGGGGAGGAGCTGTGTCCGGAAGCGGATAGGCTAAGACAACGACCGTCTGGCAATCTTGCCAACCGACCTGAGGATCAATCCGCAATTCGATTTCCTTTTCCTCAAAAGGCGTAGCTAAATCTAGATCTCTTCTGGCTTCTAACACTTGGGCTAATCCCTTCACTGATTCGGCCGAGGTAAACCCAATCGCCACAAAGCCCAATTCATATCCCCATTTTTTAATATTCGTATGCCACCCTATTTTTTCATCGGATTCCATGGGTTTCCTCCTCGAGGTAACTGGTACCACTCAGCTTACTACATTGCTAACGCGATCTAAACTTGAGTCGTTGGCATAAGGTCCGCAGAATCAGCTATTACTGAAACATCACACAACGTCTTTTTTAAGAGCATGAGACTGAATAGTTGTGAAGGTGCAGTAATCATATCATCACTAAAGAACCCAAGCAAACTCGTTCAGCTAAAACTGAATATCGGGGCTTTAGACGCGATAGTTTTCATTGGAGACTATCGCCGAAGCCTCTAATATCATAGAATCCCTTCTTGGCGAAGGAAGTTTACCCACCTGCAGTGGGAAACCAAGGAAACGCCCACCTATAAAAGTGAGCGTCTCGCCGTTGGCTGAAATCAGCCGATTCTTAGATAGACTCTGTGATGCTAAGCACTGGGTCTTTCTTTCTATGCATTTTTTTCAGTAAATTGTCCATATTCACATACATGACCGGAACGAGGACTAGGGTCACCAAGGTAGAGAGTGACAACCCGAAAGTGATGACCGCCGCCATGGAGGAAAGGGACTCCGTACCGCTGCCACCTAGAATTAGTAACGGCAACATGGCTGCGACATTAGTGACCGTAGTGAGAAGAATAGGCCTCAGACGGATTGAGCCTGCCTCTAATAACGCCTCAGTCAAAGGCTTACCCTTGTCTCGTAGTTGGTTTGTGTAATCCACGAGCACAATAGCATTATTAGTTACCAGCCCGACTAACATGACCATACCCATCATCGAGTTGATGTTTAAGGTGTTGTGAGTTAAATAGAGGCCAATTATAGCTCCCACAAAAGTCGGAGGCAAGGAGAACATAATAACAAAAGGGGTGAGCAGGGATTCAAACATACCTGCCATAACCATATAGACTAAAACTATGGAAGCCAATAAGCCATTACCCAACGAACTAAAAGCCTGCGTCTGGTTGCGCCCGCCCTGACCAAAATCAAGGGTATAACCAGCTGGGACCTGAATAGCCTTAAAGCGCTGGGTCAAGGCAGCTTGCACTTGACCAGTAGAACTTCCATAAACGTTCGCCTGGACACTCACACTACGCAATCCATTAATGTGTTCAACTTGCGTCGGCTCATTGGAGAGGATCATCGAGGCCACCTGGGTCAAAGGAACCGCCTGGCCATTTGAATTCATGATCGACACTTCGGTTAGTTTGGTCACATCTTGAGAATAAGTTTCCGGATACTGAACAACAACATTATAACCATTGTCTCCCTCATAAAAGGTACTAGCTGTACTTCCTTGAAACGCGGTCTGCAAAGCGTTGACAACTTGCTGCTCGTTCAGGCCGTTTTGTATCAAACTATTCTGATCGATTTTTAGATCATAGGTTGGCTGCCCGGTTGCTAGTTGGTTATCAACATAGCGTAAGGAAGGCGTTTCAGTCATAATTTCCGCGACCTGATTGCTTAACAAGGACAAAGTATTTAGATCTGGACCGGAAATATCAACCCCAACCTGCCCTGTGCTCCCTCCGTGCCCTAAAACAGCCGCCGCAGCGGTTATTTTTGCCCCAGGGATTTTCGAAAAATATGGTTGCAATTGATTAGCAAGCGCGGTGGGCGATTGTTTACCTGTTAGATTCAGAGTTACGGTTAGTTGAGCCGTATTGGTTGAGGCCTGATTACCCCCTGAGGTAGTTCCTATCTGTTCGTAGACCGAACTAATGTTATTAAGATGTTGACGAATCAGGCTTTCTATCTGTTGGACGGTCTTGGCAGTTTGGTCAAGGGCCGTTCCCGGAGCAAGCGTGAGCGAAACAGTGATCTGGTTACTCGTAGAAACAGGCATTAGCTCTGAACCAATCTGATTATAAATTGGAACTATAGCCAGAAAGAGGGCGAAAGCCAAAATCACTATTGTCAGCCGATGCTTGAGGCTCCAGTTTAAGATTCGTCGATAACCCACCGTTAAATCATGCATGCCGCGTCCGAACCAATCGAAAGGTGCCCAAATCCGGAAAGGAGCGCTCACTCCCGGAATCGTCTCCTCCTCAGCAAAGCGTGATCCGGTGAGAAGCTTGGAAGCTAACATGGGAGTAAGGGTGAGCGCCACGATCAGAGCGACAATGTGCGAGAAAGTAACCGTCAAGGCCATAGGGCCAAAAAGTTGACCGGCGATCCCACTGGTGAGTAAAGAAGGAGCGAAGACACATATTTGGGCCATGGCCGCCACCATTACCGCCGTTCCCACTTCTTTAGTTCCGACACTGGCCGCTTCCTTGGGTCCTAAACCCATCTGTCTGGCTCGGAAAATGCTCTCCAGCACAACCACGGAAAAGTCTACCAGAGAGCCTAAGGCAATTCCCAGACTACCCAAAGTGACGGTATTAATCGTGAGATTGAAGGAATACATCAAGATAAACGCCGTCAAAACTGAAATAGGAATAGCCACAGCGATAACGGTTGTCGTCCGTACACTCCGTAAGATCAGAAGCATCAAAATAATCCCCAGTACAAAGCCTAACATCGTATGTTCACTTACTAAGTGTACTGCGCTTAAAATCCCTTGGGAGGTGTCGGTGATCACGGTAAGCTTCATGCCCTGAGGGAGTTGTTTAGTTAATTTACCCAGAGCCGTATGAACACCAGTGGCAACTTGGACCGTATTCGCGCCAGTGGCCTGCTGAATACTAAAGGCCACCGTAGGTGTATCATCGACTTGCGCGATCAAGGTAACATCTTGAAAGCCGTCTTGAACTGTGGCAAGATCACCCACGGGGATACTTGCCTTTCCTATACTCAAAGGAACTTTCATCAAATCTTGGATGGAACTGAATTGCCCGTCGACTTTGAGTGGAATCAATTGGCTGCCACGTTGGGCCTGACCAACATCAGCGGCTAAATTCGCAGCCGATAAGGCTTGGGTTACCTGGGTTATCGATAAATTGTAATAATGAAGTTTTACAGGGTCAACATTGACCGTAATCTGGCGAGTTAAGTCACCAATTACATTGACCGTAGACACCCCATTCACGTGCTGGAGAATCGGGAGGATAATATTATCGGCTTCATCCGAAACATCCGCAACAGACTGGCCCTTGCTGCCTGACAAAGTTACTAACATAATGGGCGTGCTATTTGGATCAGCCTGTTGGACGTTGGGAATTGTTGCCGTGGTGGGTAATTTGTTTTGAACGCGGTTAACGAGACTGCGCATCGTTTCCACCTGTTGGCTCATATCCACACCGTAGTCGAAATTGACTCTTACCCGGCTGGACCCCATCGTAGACGTAGAATCAATCTCCTGTACTCCAGATAAACTTTGGAGTATCTGTTCAATTGGTTTCGTAACCTGCTGTTCGACCTCTGAAGGTGTTGCTCCTGGAAAGGATGTCGATACCGAAGCAATTGGCAGATCCATGACTGGCATAAGATCCATGGGTAAACTTATCATAGCTACAACCCCGATCAGGATAGCAGCCAACATGACCATGCTGATCGTTACAGGGCGACGAATGGATATATCCGCGATTTTCAAACTTCTCCCACCTTTCCTTTCAGATTAGTCACTCTCAACTTTTTGGTGCGCTCTTTTGGGCGCCTTGATTAGGTTGAGTTACACCGGAGGGAGTCGCCGACTCGGATACTCCACTTTGGCTGGCAGCTGAACTGTTACTTTCTTGGACCTCGTTCCCAGGTGACAATAAGTTCTGACCTTGGGTGACAACTACGTCGCCAGGCTGCAGTCCGCTGCTTATCACGTAGAGAGAACCGGTCATGTTTCCTATATTAACCTGTCGTTGAACAGCTTTTCCGTTTACTACCACAAAGACCGAAGTCGCTCCACTTTGCAAACTGATTACACAATCAGCTGGGATTACAATCCCTTGTTGGCCACTATTCTGGGCAAAGGCCTCTACGGGCATTCCGGGCAGGACTTGTTGTTTTCCGGGTGTAAGCGTAATATTGACTGAGTAATTTTTACTGGTTGGATCAGGGGCCGGAAGAACTGTGCTAATTTTACCAGTTAAAGTTTCCTGGGTTGCCGGCACAAGGACCGACATTGATTGACCGACCTGCATTTTGCTGATGCTGTTGACCGGTACAGAAACGGTAGCGATCAGTGGATCCATAGAGGCAATGGTAATGAAGCCCGTTCCAGGTCCGACCGACTGGCCAACTTGTGCGCTAACCGCTGTCACATAACCACCCACCGGAGCAGTGATTTGTCCGTTGCTAATTTGGGCCTGATATACTTTGATCCCGGCCTGAGCGGCTTGGACTTGAGAAGCCCCGACTTGAACTTGAGGATTGTTAATTAAAGTCTGATAATTGGTCTGGGACTGATCCACGCTAGCCTGAGCTGCAGCCACAGAATTGGCAGACGTGATGTTCGCAGCATCCACTGCAGCTTGGGCCTGAACTACCTGGGCTTTGGCCGTCTGTACCGCCTTCGAATCTTGAGCAGCCTGTAAAGCGGCCTGGGCAGCAACCAAAGCTGCCTGATCCTTGGTCACAGTGGCTTGTAAACCCGCTTGGGTATTGGCCAAATCTGCCTGAGCCTTGCTTACCGCAGCGTTGTCGTTGGCAATACTATTCTGAGCATTTTGTAAAGCAATCGCCGACTGTTCCACGACGGCCTGGGCAGCTAAGAGACTAGGATCCGTCGTAGAGTGCGCCATCTGCTGGGCCCTCAGTAACTGCTGATTAGCTGTGTTATAAGCATCCTGAGTTTTGCTTAGGTTAGCTTGTGCCGTTTGAGCAGTGGTATTAGCGGTATCCAGAGTAGCCTGGGCCGAAGCAAGCCCGGTTGGAGCCTGAGCATTAGCAGCATCCAACGCAGCCTGGGCGGCATCGAGCGCGGTTTGAGCTTGCTTAACTCCATTGGTGTACTGAACGTTAGCGTTGTCTAACTGGGTCTGTGCGGTAACTAAAGCCTTTTGAGCACTAGTCACTGTAGCTGCCGCCGCCGATTGGGAATTAGTTAGATTAGTCTGAGATGTTTGTAAAGCAGACTTAGACTGAGTCAAGGAATTATCTGTGCCCTGATTCGTAGCACCCAGTTGAGACTGTGCTACATCTGTGTTGGCAGCTGCTTGATCACGCTGAGCTTGCAGGACGCTCGTATCAATACTTGCCAAAACTTGCCCTGGCTGCACAATATCCCCCGCTTGAACTTTAACAGCATTTAGAATTCCCGAAGTCGCAGGTGATAGGGAAGTTTGGATATTAGGAGTGATACTTCCTAGGAAGCTATCCGTGTTCGGCAACTGACTGAGCTGGATCTTTTCCGTCTTGACCGCGATGGCTGGAGGTTTTACAGTTGTCGCTTGTTTTGTGGTGCCACACCCTGTGACTGTTGCACAAATCAGAGTTATCGCCAAAAAACCAGCTAATTTAGGCGACATCGACTGGCTCTGAAACCGTCCATCAAATTTAATTATCATGTTTTTCACTCCTCTACCAGTCTTCGTACCGAGTCATACATTGTAAATTCCGGGTGAGTCACGTCTTGCAGCACGACGCCTAACCATCCGTGGCGGCGTTCTAACTCCGAACGTCCTGCTCCAACCATAGCCAACGTATAAATACAAACTAAGCGGTCGCTGTCCATGGATGGTGAGAAGGGACCGCCTTCGCCAGTACTCGGCTCAAGCCAAGGTTACCTATTCGGAGATTGTCTTTTCCAATACCGTCTAAGTATACTTGTTAGCTTCTCATTAAGGCAATAGCTCTGTCTTAAGGAAAGCCGATCTTTTTCTTAAGATTATGTTAAGCTTTATCTACGAGTATTTCTGAGCCACTGATGAAACTCGGAGGCTTCTTATTTTGGCTGCATACAAAAACAAAAGGGAAACGGCTATGTCAATAACCAGTTTCCCTTTAGACAGTCTGCAAACGCATGGTGCGAAAGTATTGATATTTATTTAATGGACCTAAAATAAGCATAGGTCATTGGATCCCCTTCTTGAAGGATCTCCCCAGCGGTAACGTCAGCAAGAAATAACGTATGAGTTCCAGCATCCAGTTGCCCCACGACCGTCGCTTCCATAGTTACAAGCACGTCATTGAGTAGGAGTACTCCCGATTCCCCACGATGGACCGCCACACCCTCAAACTTGTCGAAGTCGCGACCCGTTCGGTATCCAAATCTGCGAGCGTGATTCTGACCCGTTTGACTTAGCACTGAGACTCCAAACTTTCCACTCTTCTGAATTAATTCATGGGTAAAGTTTATTTTATTGATCCCAATAGCCAGTCTCGCCGGTTCTGCTGTAATTTGGAAACAAGTATTCGCACATTGACCATTGTCCCGGCCTTCAGCCTGCGCAGAAATGATATAAAGGCCGTATGAAATCCGGTAAAGCGCTTGACGAATAGCAGTTTCTCGATCCGGCTGAGGCATTGCTGGCTTGACATTTGATTTTACTTCAGACACTGAATCAGCTTCCTCTACAGGTTCAAAGAAACTCGAATCCGCCCCGCAAATTGGACAGATATCTGGTGGATTTTCGCCTGTATGGATATACCCACATACGGTACAACGCCAACGTTTTTCCATTATTATACCTCCTCGTTGAAATAATAATAAACATTATAATTGACTTAAGTCAAGGTGGAATTTCCTAAATATCCATAATCTATTAAATAAAAAGGCTATATCTTCCTGGCCACTTCGAAACTATTACTTTCTTTTATTCTGGAATAGTTCATATTCCTGTTCAATAAATTGAAGGTCTGTCAGGGTATACTTTGTGTCTGTCATCACTCTCCGACGAACTTGTTCTTTGAACTGACCAAACCGTTCTCCGCAGAGCCCTTTTCCCTGGACAAATTCAGCAAAGTTGGCCCAATCAAGCTGACCGGCTCGCTCCTTTACGAAAGTACAAGCATTTCTTATTTCACCCTGAATCCAGTCAAAGCGTTCTAAATTTTTTGCAGAATCCTGTTCCCCGCCGAGGAAATCCGCTCGCCACAATGCCAGCAGATTTTCCACCCGCTGCGTATCGAAATTCTGCCCACTCCACCCGATCTCCCAAGCAAAACGACGGGCCTTATGGGAAACAATAGAGTCATCCCCTTCGTCCTTTAGTTCACTCATAAAGGTCAGAGTCCCGACCATATGGTGCTCTACTAGGAAATGAAGTTCTCGTTCCCCATGTCTTCCTCCGGGAAGAACTACAGACCATCGAAAGCGCGGCATAATCTCTTTGACTATCCGAGCACTTTCCTGTTCGTACCGAAAAAAATGCCGCTTCCCTTCAGCTGTTTCCCACTCCCCCAGATTAAGAAATAAGGCAGCTAGTCGTAACAACACTCGAGAAGGTGTATTTTTTACGACTTGGCGGGTATGTTCCCAGGCATTTATTTTTGGGCAACGGTTTTGTTCCAGCCCTTTAAGTCTGGCCAGTTCGGGGATATAGGTTTGAAAGTACCCTAACTCATCGAGGAACCCTAAGGCCTTGTCGATCTCATCCAAAATAAGAATCCGTCCCAATTCCTCAGTAATTCGTTCCAAGGAGACCTTACGTATCTGGGGGACATGATCAACCGCAGCCTTCCAGGTCTCAGACTCGATATCAAAGCCGTAGCGAACGGCTAGCCGAACGAGACGCAAAACCCGGAGCGGATCTTCTTTAAATCGATCGGCCGCACTCCCGCACGCTTTCACTCGTCGGGCCTGCAAGTCATCAAGACCGTTTAACGGATCTTTGATCTCACCGGTTCGCACATCCTGATAAATTGCATTCAAAGTAAAGTCCCGACGCAAGGCATCCGTTTCCACCTCTCCGGAAAAAGCCGCGATATCTAGACGTTCTGTCCCCCTGAATAAACTGACTGTTTGTTGGTTCGCCCCGATCACATGAGGAGTATAGCCCCAATTCGATAACTTCATCTCAATTTCTGGGAGGGAAAGTGCAGCAACCGCATCCACATCTTTAGAAGGGACCCCTAATTGACCATCACGGACAGCTCCGCCTACTACATAGACTGCTCCTAACCCACTGAGTCTTTTCAGAATCTCCTGTTGAAATGCGGTTCCGATCACTCTCTTCCTCCGTCCTTTAAAAGTCTTATGTTTATATTTAACAGAGTACTGAAATTTTTGGCCCGATTTTAATATGCCATGGACTTTCCGGTCCACATTCTCCGTCAAGATCAGAATTTAGCAGGCGATCCGTGTGTACAGTCAAATCAGACGTTTGAAATTCCTTCATGTTTTCAGTCTCAACTTTTTCTCCGCGCAAAACGTTTAGCAGAAGACGAATAGTCTCGGGCCAGCCTGTTGAGGGAACCATTAGAACGTCCAGCTTCCCGTCAGTCAGAGAAGCCTTGGGCACAAGTTGCCTAAGGCCCCCTACTGAGAGACCGTTGGCAACCATAAATAAAATCACTTCCTCTGTATATCTTTTTCCGTCATGCTCAAACTCAACCGAAAAGGGCCGAAAGGAAGGAAGTGTTTCGATACCTTTTAGAAAATAGGCTAATTGCCCAAGTGTATTTTTGACGCGTGTATCCACTTTCTGAGAAACATCTGTTAAGAGGCCCGCACTTGCTACATTAACAAAATAGCGATCATTAACCCTACCTGTATCAATGGCAAATGCCTTTCCTTTGGCAACGACTTTACAAGCTTCAGGAATGCTTTTGGGCAAATGCAACGCATAGGCTAAGTCATTCGCCGTTCCCACGGGCAAAATACCAAGCGCCGGGCGTAGCTTTGGCGAAATATTCAGCAATCCATTGACCGCCTGATGAATACTGCCATCACCCCCGGCTATCACCATCCGATCCACATCTGCGCTTTGAGACGCAACCTGTTCAATATCTTCGGGAGAACTTGCCCGATGTACACATACCTCATGTCCACCTTCTTGAAAAATGCGGATCACGGTATCCAGTTGCCCGGTCAATTTACAGCGACCAGCATTAGGATTATAGACCAAACGTAAACGTTTACCCTTCATACCCTTTTGTAATCGACTCCTTATCCTACCTACTTGCTTGCAAACGAGAAGGAACTGGTGAGTCTTTGTCTTCAGGATTTGAGGTTTTCCGGGTTCAAATCCTCAAGCTCCGGTAAAACAAAGCGCCCATCTTTTCGAACTAAGATCCCATCAAAGTAAATCTCACCGCCGCCATAGTCGGGTCTTTGAATACACACCAAATCCCAGTGGATGGCAGATTTATTGCCATTGCTACAATCATCATAACAGGAACCTGGTGTAAAATGGAAGCTTCCGTCAATTTTCTCATCAAAAAGAGTGTCTTTCATAGGCGTCTGAATATAAGGATTGACCCCAATAGCAAATTCTCCAACATAACGCGCTCCGGCATCGGTATTGAAGACAGTCTCGAGGCGTTCCGTATTGTTCGAGGTCGCTTGAACAATCTTTCCGTCTTTAAATTCTAAGACAATGTTTTCATAGGTAAACCCTTGATAAAGGGAGGGAGTATTATAAGTGATCCTGCCGTTGACCGATTCCTTGAGTGGCGCAGAAAATATTTCTCCATCCGGAATATTGACGTGTCCATCGCACTTGATAGCCGGCATCCCTTTGATCGAGAAGACCAGATCGGTTCCTGGTCCAAGGATATGGACTTGATCGGTTTTCTCCATAAGCGCCTTCAACGGATTCATGGCCCGCGACATCTTAGCATAGTCCAAGTTACAAACGTCAAAGTAAAAATCTTCAAACCCTTCAATGCTCATATTCCCTAACTGCGCCATCGAAGCGTTCGGATATCTTAACACGCACCACCGGGTATGTGGCACCCGTTGCTCTGTATGCACAAGTTTTTGGTAGTGGGAAGCATAAGTTTTCATAGCTGCACCGGGGACATCTGCCCACTCGTTCGCATTTTCTCCCGCCCGGATTCCAATATAAGCTTGCATCTCTTTCATTCGGGCAAGATCCCAGCGAGTCATGGCCTCCGCTTGTTCCAGGGTGAATTCTTTCAAAAGTTCGCGTAGTAAGGTATGATTAATAGTAGACACAAAGGGCAAACCACCAGCTTGATAGGCATAACGCACAAGTGCTTGGGCTAAGGGAATATCTTGTCCTATCACTTCAATAAGAATTTTCTCACCCGGTCGAAGTGCAATTGCATAATTGATTAAAGAATCAGCGAGTTTTTCTATGCGGGGGTCTTTCACTTTGGGTCCTCCTTACCATTTTTAAGTCTGACGGAGACATTTATGGAGTTATATTCTTCATACTTCATAATTTTCCTTTTTATCCTCACTTTTATGTGCAGAAAGCTCGGTCAACCCATTTTTTAATTGGTAGCATTACAAGGAGGCATTATGAATCCACAACATACTTTATGGGAATACCGGTTACAGCCGGAGGACTCCGGTCAGAAATATTTAACCATCCTCCTCCACAAATTCCATTTCTCTCTCAAATTATTACAACGGTTAAAGCAAGGTGAACGGGTTTGGATTAATGGCAACTTCACTTATTTAACTGCACGGGGCAAAGAAGGGGAAATGTTATCCATTCAGCTCTTTTCCGACGAAGAAACAAACATCCCCGGAGAGAATCTCCCCCTCAATATTCTCTATGAAGACGAATACCTTTTAGTAGTAAATAAACCCGTGGGTCAAGTGGTTCATCCAACCCATCGTTATCTCACCAATACGCTGGGAAATGCCGTCATTGGCTATTGGGAACGCCAGGGAGAACATCGCCAGTATCGTCCTATTCACCGAATTGATCGCAATACCTCCGGTGTTGTTGTCATCGCCAAAAATCAGTTCGCACATCAACAATTGGCTTGGCAACTGGAGCGTGGGCAGATTCTGAAACGCTACTTAGGTTTCGTTGAAGGAGTTGTGCGCGAAAATCAAGGAACCATTGACGACCCTATTGGGTTTGCTCCTGATAGTTTTATCAAGCGCAATATCCATCCTGAGGGGATGCCGGCCCGGACACTTTTCCGTGTCCTGCACCGCTATCCTACGGCCACTCTACTCGAGTTCATCTTAGAAACTGGGCGTACTCATCAAATTCGTGTGCACTGTGAAGGCTTGGGGCACCCCTTGCTCGGTGATGACCTTTATGGTGGCGATCTTCGGTTACTACCCCGTCAAGCTTTACATTCCTCAATGTATGCTTTTCTACATCCTGTGACTGGACTTCCCCTTGTTATACGGGCCCCCTTTCCTGACGATCTCAAGGACTTAGTGAAAAAGTTAAAGTCTTTAAAATGAGTCCCGTATTTCTCCACTTTCAAGACCTCCCACTTCTTCTAGCAGGGGGAGGTCCTTCATTTTATAATACTTTGCACCCTGCCGATTTGCCCATCGACCAGTCTGACTTTAATTCCTCTGGGATGGATCTGTGAGTTCGTTAAAATATCTTTGACGACCCCTCGCGTCAGTTTGCCCGTTCTTTGATCTGCTTTTAAAACGATATCAACCGTTACCCCTGCGGAAATATCTTTTCTTATCTGACCATTCATTTAAAAACTCCTCAAATAGTTATTTCATATTCATAATCTACTTCTTTTTAAGAAGATCTCTGATCTCCGAAAGTAACTGCACTTCCATACTAGGAACCGGTGGAGCAGGTGGCTCCTTTGGTTTTGTTCTATTTAAGCTATTCATGACTTTCATGATTATGAAAATGGCACCGGCTATGATAAAAAAATCGAAAACTGCCTGAATAAAGTTGCCAATATTAAGGGTGACAGCCCCTTGAATTACCTTCCCTGAACTATCTACAACGGCATCTTTAAGCCATAGTTTAAGATCGGTAAATTTAATCCCTCCCACTAGAAGGCCAATCGGAGGCATAATAATATCAGCCACAAGAGACGAGACAATTTTCCCAAAAGCGCTGCCAATAATGATCCCCACAGCTAGATCCATCACGTTGCCTCTTGTCGCAAACTCCTTAAATTCCTTGATAAAACCCATTCTGGTTCTGCTCCTTTCAGTCTTACTCGGTTAAAATCAGGGGATTACTAATTATAATACTTTATCGAAGAAAGTGCCTGTTTGATCCACTTGCATCATAAGTAAAAAAAATTACTCAGCTTAGAAAAAAGCTGAGTAATTTTTTTACTTATGATGTATCCAGCTTGACTTTATCCGCAATTTACTTTACTCGTTTGTTCTCGCTCTTTTCGATAGCTAATTAAATCGTCAACTGTGACCACGGTCATATTATTTTTTTCGGCAAAAGCTGCAATTTCCGGCAGTCGCGCCATAGTCCCATCAGGATTTGTAAGCTCACACAGCACTCCATAGGGCTTTAGTCCAGCAAGCCGCATTAAATCAACATTCGCTTCTGTATGTCCTGGACGTTCCAGTACCCCCATTGGTTTGGCTCTTAAAGGAAAAACATGCCCTGGCCGGCGGAGATCGTCGGGACATGCCTTATCAGCGATCGCCGCTTTCACGGTTGTAACACGGTCAGCAGCAGATACGCCTGTCGTAACCCCGCTGGCTGCTTCGATCGAGACTGTAAAGGGAGTTTGATAACTACTCGTGTTGTTTTCCACCATCATGGGTAACCCTAATACTTTAACCTTTTCCTCAGTCAAGCACAAGCAAACGATCCCACTGCCTTCTCGAATTAACATGGCCATCTGATCGTTTGTCAAGGACTCAGCAGCAAAGAAAATGTCTCCTTCATTTTCCCTTTGTTCATCATCCGTAACCAAGACACCTTGTCCATGACGCAACGCGTCGAGCGCCTTCTCCACTCTCTCAAGCGAGTTTCCAAATCGAGCTAACAAAGTTTGATTCAAAGTAATACGCCTCCTACATTATAGTCGACTTAACTCGAATCAGGGCCTAAAGGCAGACAGCAAGCAAAAACTAAATAAACTTCACCTCAGATTTACTGAGTGAATTAGGTCATGCAAACTACCTTATCCTCTTTCATCCGGACTATACCGTCGGCACTGGCCTTGCACCAGTTCTGCTGACCTCTTCAAAATCGAAGAGCGCTCGCGGGCTCCCTAGAATAACTAGGATACCGCCGGTGGGGACTTTAACCCCGCCCTGAGAATAAGTCACTTAGCTTTAAGTATACTCTTACAATAACGTTTGTCTAGCTCATTTTTCTTCATCTACTTATCAACACTCTTTCTTAAGGCACAATGACCTTGGAAGTATTCATTTCGTCACTCTATCTTTTAACGTCGTGATATTCTAAGACTTAGGAATGTTTTGTATGTTTTTTAAGACATTAACCAATAATACGAATAGAAGTAATGTTTGAAATTACTTAACGTTTTAGAAAGGGGTTGAATTCTATGTTTAAAGGTTTACCAGAGGTTTTAGGAGAATCTTCTTTTTTAGGTTTAATCCTTGCCGGCACAGCAGTCGTTGTATTAGCCCCAACCTTGAAAAACGTATTGCGCGGTGTGGCAGTGGCAACTGCCAAAGGAGTTGTTTCAATTACAGAAGGTGGAGCGGCCTTAGCTTCTAGTGCTAAAGAAGGATGGGAAGATGTTGTAGCGCAAGCTAAAGCCCAAAAGGGTATGTCAAATCTCGATAGCGGAACTATCATTGGTGCTGGAGCTGGCGGGGCAATCGGAGCTTCAATCGGGGGAATGGCAGGACCCGCAGGGGCAGCAATTGGTGGTGGTTTAGGAAGTGTAACTGGAGCTTCCGTTGGCAGTGGAATGCCCCACGATATGAAATCTGGGGATCCTGAGTAAATTTTATTAAGTAAAATAAACACGACACTCGAGTTACCCAAGCTGTAGAGAACTGGGGGAACGCTATAGAAGTGGACGTTTCGCCGTTAGATGAGGTTTAAAAGAATTATAAAGGAGGATCCAATAACCTGGATCCTCCTTTTACTGTTTAGAACCATTTCTGGTAATAAGTATTAAAAACTGTAACTATTGTTCCCATCTGTCCGAGAAATGCTGCACTGACATTGTTAATCAAGCCACCCGCTCCAAGACCTAAACCTATTACGTTTAACCCAATGGCATAATTTATATTTTGTTTGGCTACTTCTTTGGTTTTTTGGGCTAAAAGCATTGTATCAACAAGTACTTGAGGATTTTGAGCAGTTATTACGATCCCCGCCACCTTAGCTGCAGAATCCGCACCCTTTTTACCCCAAGCTATGCCGATTTTCGCTTCAGACATCGCTAAGGCATCATCAATTCCATCTCCTAGCATAGCCACTTTAGAGCCTTGCATAGAGAGGGTTTTAATAAATTCGGCTTTTTGGGTGGGCACCATTCCACTATAAAATTCAGTGATTCCTAATTGATTAGCTGCAATCTCTGCTGTTTCCAATTCATCTCTCGTTAATAGTATTATTCTCCGTATTCCGAGAGCCCTAAGCTGTTCAATGGCTCTTCTTACCTCTGGTTTTATGGTTTCGCGTACACCAAATAGTCCGCACAATTTCCCCTCGACGGCAAGATAGATCGGATTTAGAGCCAAGTGCTTAAATCGTAGAGCTTTACTTTCTGCTTTCTTAATGTTCACTTCTTCTTGTAACATCAAGCTTCTAGTACCTAATAAAATCTTCTTCCCTTTCATTTTTGCCCGGATCCCGAGCTTAGGAATAAATTCAGCTTCTCCTCCAGCCGAAACAGGTCCACAATGCATCTGATAGCCTCTTTCACGTATCGCTTCAACTAGGGGATTACCCTCCTCTCCTTCAATCACAGAAGCAATCTTCACCATATCGCTCTGACTATAGTTTTTATCAATTACAACGATTTCTTGGATACATGAATCCATTTGAGTAAGAGATGGTATTTTATCTAAAACCATAGTGTCAACTTGGCTGGCATCCCATAAATAATTTCCATTTTTAACATAAACCCCTCTTTGAACGGCTTTCCCAATGGCTACTCCATTGGCTGTAGGGACAGCAAGACTTGCTGCAGCCGGCGATGCCGCCAATAAGATAGCCAAACTTCGGTTGACACTTCCAGTCAGCCAATAAATCCCCCCTGCCGCTACAAGAGAGAAATATACCATACGATCAATGCGATCCCGAAAGATTGCCTCATCTGGATGATTATTTCTATGTACTGCACTTCTTGTTAGTTTGCTCAGTTGGGTGTGAAAGCCTGTTTTTTCTACCAATATTTTTAAAGACCCATCTAATATTTCCGTACCAGCTAATACACGAGAACCAATTTTTTTGTTGATTGGCGTTGTTAGGCCACTGATTTGAGATTCATCAACCACCGCGACTCCATCAATCACTTTGCCGTCAACCGGAATTGTTTCTGAAGTTCGGACTAAAGCTATATCACCGCTTTCGAGTTTATCTAACGATATAGCCATTTCACTTCCATCAATAATTACCCAAACTTTTTCAGGCAATTTGCCTATTCTGGCTATAATGTGGTTTGTCCTCATAAAATCTAAGGCCATAATTATCTTTGAATAATTAGAAAACAACATTAGTAATAAACCAGTAAAGCTTTCCTGTAATAGCAGCAAAAGAAAGGTTATCGTATTAATTACAAAATCATAATTTTTTCTGCGCGTTTTGTGAGGATATTTTAAACCCCAGAGGAAAAGCGGATAACCTATTATCAACCCTATTACAGTAGAGGTACTCTTAAGGGTTTTAGAACCGGATAAAACAGAAGGACCGAGTATTTTTTGTTTAGTAAATAATAGTATTAACGCTGATGAAATCAGAAATATTTTATATGCTCTCCGGGTAATCATAGGACTCAGCTTGTCCTGTAAGGGGACCGGATAATTATATTTATTTCTATGATCATCGATGTGAGTTATTATACTAAGACCCTGGATAAGGTTTTCATCAAAACGAACAAGCATTGTACCTGTTAAAAGATTTATTCCTACTTGATGTATTCCTTTAATATTCTCTAAAGCATTGTGGATTTTCTCAGCCAAATAATCATTTCTTTTTAGACCTGGTACTTTAAGCCTAATTCTGCCGGGGGTAAGATGAACATATTTATTCCACATTGTTTTCGTTTCAATCATATCAGCTACCACCTTCAGTAATAGGTTAACTATTCTAAGAAGAGAGTACCCAGTTAATAAACACGTTATGTATTATCAATTCCCTCCAAATAAATATAGTTTCCTTATGCGAAAAAGCCCTAGAGACGTGCTCCAGGACTTTGTAACATTCTAGTTTTACCTGAACCCTTAAGCAATACTTAACGGTACCTTGGCAATACTTAGGCGTTGTTTACGGCGTGTCGCTAAATAATCCAGTACTCGTTCAGGTGAGGTATTCAGAATCTGATGCTTGGAAATCCCTGCCTCATGGATCACATCGAGGGCATCGCTAAACTCGCCGACCCGGTCCCAAAAATGAGCATCACTTCCCAAGATAATCGGACCTTTATATTTTGCCATATAACTGGCTAAGCAACAGCAATTTACCCTTGCTTTATTTTTTTCTTCTATCGTCGACAGTGAACTGTTATTAACCTCAACCGGGACATTTAGTTGGGCAGATTTGTAGGCAATCCGCTCAAGATCCAGTTGGAATTCCGGTCGTTCCGGATGAACCATCACATCTATATATGGGTTTTCCATAGCTTGGATATAAGCTTGAGTATTTTGATCAGACGACCCTCCCGGGTAACAAATAACATGAAGTCCAGCTAGCACAAGTTCCATCTTAGCCAAATAACTAAAAGGGATATCCAATTCTCCCTCATGGTTGACAATATTGGCTTCAACTCCCGGTAAGATCTTTACCCCAAATATTTCGTTAGGAATTATCGACAAGTTCCCAAAATGATATAGATTAGGAGCACCCGGCATACTGGGACCGTGGTCTGTCATTCCCAGTAATTTAAGACCTTTACGCGAAGCTGCCAGTGCATTTTCAGTTAGAGTGCTATAGGCATGACCGCTTGATACAGTGTGAGTGTGCAAATCAACCAATAACTCCATTTAATCACCTCATGATCTTGGATTTATAATTCTTAGGCGTGTTGGTAGTGATACCCTTCCTTAATCAACATTTTCTTAACTTTAGTCAACTCCATCGGGTCAAAGAAATGTACCTCTTTACCGCTGCGCATAGTCCAACCTTGCGGAGTTAAATGCCCTTCTTTAATGAGCTTTTTAAATTTAAAGCTTGATACTTCAAGATAGTATGTAGCCTCTTTGGTATTCAATAAGGAATATTTATATTGCGGGGTCATAGTCTGCCTCCTTTTTATTTACAGGCGTTCACTTTTTAAAATGAATCTTATCGGACCCGACGCACTTCCACCTCTTTCCTTTGATTTTCTGATCACTGCTTAATAATATACTTTTACTATTAAGGCAGTATTACTAAAACTTTAAGTTTTGGTTAAATATGCAATCATCAATATGATTTTTAGAATAGGAAAAGAACTCCTATCGCCCCCTTTGACTCTTTAAGCGACGGAGTTTTCTCGTTCTCTATACAAGTTGTTTTTTATGTTATTTTTTTAATAATTATCCAAAGTTAGTTTTCAATTCGTATATTCAAGTTTGCACTTGATCGAATCCTTAGTTATGCTTCCAGCAAATCGGTATCGTAAATTTTAAAAGCAATATTATCTTCAAGTAAATGAATTTTTAGTTCAATAGAGGTATTTAATTGTAAGTCATGAGTTTCATAAAAAATGTTAGCAATCTGATTATTCAACTCACGAATTAATCCTACCTTTATCGAATAAAGGGCTCCCCCAATTCTTTTGAGAAGTTCTTCATTTAATTCTATAATTTCAGAACCTGAATTAATACCCAGTTTTGGTAGAAGAATTGTACTCAGATCAATATCACAGGCTAGTTTAGCTAATAAAGAATTTTTTATTAGTAAGTCGATTGAATCACTTAAAGTTCTTCTGGCTAATGCTTCCATATAGGAGGTGATTAAAACTGTTCGCTTTTTTGTTTCTTGATATTTTTGGATAAGACTAAAAATGTCGTGGATCGCAGCAACAGAGTAACTTTTTCTCACTTGCCATACTATTGAACTATGAAATCGTTTAAATAATTCATTCTTAATAATATCTTCAGTTCTTGTATACATTGTTTCTAAGTCGTTATTTTTAAATATATGTGAATATGATTTTCGACCTATAATTAACTCTGGTAAAAAATCAATTATAGCTCTTTCCTTTTGTTCAAAAAATCTTTCGATTTCATCAAAGACGAGCCTTCGACAATTCTCCACTGCCTCGATTGTTCTAGTTTCATTGAAGTTTTGTCTTTTCCTTAAAATACCAAGTAAAATGTTTTCTTTTTTCAATACAATTCTACCTGGTATTTTTGCTTTGCATTTATTGTGACTTTGCTTATAATCTTCAAGGAATGTTATCTTACCCTTGTCATTGCCAACCTTCTCGAACTTTTTAAGCTTCATGTGTCACCTCAACAGTATTTGATATTATGTATAATACCAAAGTACTGTTAGGCCACTGCTAAAAGAATGTTAAATCCACGTTAAATTTCGCCAGAAACGACTTGTAAATATTAACTATTTCTTAAATTGTGAATAGGTCTACGTAGGCTTTCATGATTAATAAAAGCATTACCAACTTGTGTACCTACTGCATTTCCCAAACGGTCTCCTAAAATTCCACCCAGAATAGTTCCAATAATTGAACCGACTCCAGGAATTAAAGAAGAGCCGAGTATTGCCCCATATTCCAACCCTGCCATAAGACCAATCGTTTCTGAAACGTTTGTGGTTGTATGGGCCACATACTCATTGGCATTTATTTTCCCGCTGGTATATTCGCGGGACCCTTTAATTTGATTCAAGCTACCAGAAATCGCCCCAGCCCATAATGTACCTTTATTAAACATATTTATTCCTCCATTTAATATTCTTCAAGACCCTCACTTCTATAAGTTGGGGTGAAGTCTCGATGCTCAACTTCAGCTGAATGAGTTTATTAATGACGTATACGGGGAAAGGTTATCCAACCTAATAAATTAACTCGTTGCTCCTTGCCTTTTTCTCGAGCATACTCGAAGAATTGCCCGAGAAAAGCCTCCCACTTTCGCCCAATCAACTTCTGCCCCGACGGATTCTCGACTCCGGCAATGATACTCGAATTTATTGCCGATTCAATATGGGATAGTGCCTGTCTCAAATGGTCATCTATTTTTTGCTCGTCTACCACGTTTGTAAGTCACACCTTCCTTAAAAAACAAAGCTTTAGTTCCTAGTAAAGAAGTTAGTCTGCTTTTTGTTAATTTTTAGGTAGAAGACTAATTTCTTTATCTAGCTGATTTTTCATTCTTTCAAATTGTGCCTCGGCAATTATGTCCTCTATTTCTTCTTTAGCAAATTTAAGCGTTGTCCTAGTGCTTTCAACCAAACTTGCCGTCCCTCTAACCCCAAGGATGCCTAGGGTAATTAAAGTGTTCTTCATGATAGGCAATATGGCTGGAGCTGCTAAGCCAAGAGCTGCACCTGTTATCAATCCGGATTTTTCAATGTTTTTAAACATTTTTCTTGCCTCCGTTTAAACCTCTTCAGGTAGCTTTGCACTGATCTCGGGCGTTATTTCTTCTGCTTGTTCAAACTCCGCAGCGCTTAGCGAGT
This sequence comes from Desulfosporosinus sp., assembly GCA_031292075.1. Lineage (GTDB taxonomy): Bacteria > Bacillota > Desulfitobacteriia > Desulfitobacteriales > Desulfitobacteriaceae > Desulfosporosinus. The sequence goes on along the minus strand of JARLHW010000161.1, from coordinate 76,218 downwards.
AATCCTCCAACCTTGGGAACGAATCCCTCAATTTCTTTTCATCGGCCCACACACTCATACATTCCTCCACGGGGTTACGTAAAATCACTTTTTTATTTTCATTTAAAGTTAGAGCCAAACTCTTGCGAACAGGAAATCTTGAACCTTTAATAGTGGCTGAATTATCAGCGAGATGCATCAATATGTTGCCTGAAAATAAATAAGAATGAACAGTAGGCTCAAATTTTATAGATCCCGGGGTCTTATCCTTTACTATGTACCCCAGCTTGTTCAGAGAACTTATCAAGTTATTTACAAACAAACTTTCGTTAGTAAAGGTAACTGATTTTTCATACTGCCTAAAATTATGAGCTATCGCAAAACTTGAGAGAAATGAAAATGTTAGGCCGTAGACTATAACTTCCGGGTTTACTAAGATCAAAGAACTTGAAATAAGCAGAATAATAAAGGGTAGGGATATTAACCCAAAGGCTACAATATAGGTTTTAACAAAACTTTTGATGGTATTCATCTCTCTCCTCCTTTGTTATTTTAGTTTTTCCGAAATATCTCCAATAATTGATACAAGTTTTTGTTCAATATATAGTATTGGGAGTAACCTCGGAAAATACTTGGTAAAAATTTGCACACGGCTACAGGGACACTCGGCCCTCCATGGCCAGCGGTCCCGGGTTGGCTCGAAGTAAGTTTTCTTTAGATACCAAGAGAAGAAACGGTTTTGATAATAGTGAAACTGAACCCGCAACTAAAAGTATATACAACCAGTGTTGGGGCATAAGTGGGGCTGTGTGAAAGAATCCGGCAGCAGTCGGAATATAGATCGCTCCTAATAACGCGAGGAAGGATACTCCTAAGCCTCCTACTAAATAGCGGTCTTTAAAAGAATCTTGGATACTCTCTTTGGACCCTTCCTGTCTCCAGGAAAGAGTTTGTACTAGTTGACCAACGACCAACGCTGCAAAGGCTGTCGTTTGAGCCACTAATAGAGGCGCTCCAGCCGCTAACGCCGTAGCAAATAACCCTAACGAACCTGCCCCTAATAAAATTCCGCGCGTTATGACTTTAGCGTACAGTTCTTTGTCCACAATATCTTGGCGCTGAGTTTGTTTGGTCTTATTGCCGGGGTTTACTGCTAAAATCATTGCCGGAATAGCATCTGTAAGAAGGTTCATTAATAGAATTTGGATGGGTACAAGCGGCATAGGTAATCCTACGATAACTGCGACGGCCGTCACCAAAACTTCAGCCAAATTACCGGTCAAAAGACAGCCAATCGCCTTCCTAATGTTGCCGATAATTGTTCGTCCGACTTTTACACCTTCTATAATCGATCCGAAATGATCCTCCTTTAATATCATGTCCGCTGTGGCTTTCGTAACATCGGTTCCCGTACGTCCCATCGCTATACCCACATTTGACTGCTTAATGGCAGGGGTATCATTCACTCCATCTCCGGTCATAGCCACAATATGCCCACATTTTTGATAAGCAGTGACGATGCGAAGTTTATGTTCAGGAGTTACCCTGGCAAAAATAGAGATCTCTTCGACCGTACTAAATAATTCTTCGTCGGTGAGTCGATCTAAGTCCTGGCCTGTCAGAACTTTTGTGTTCGAGTCACCTATACCGAGTTCTTTAGCTATGGCGATAGCTGTTATAGGGTGATCACCCGTGATCATGACCGGCTTCACACCTAGAGCATAGGCTTCACGAATACTCTTTTCAACCTCAGGTTTAGGTGGATCCATCATTCCCACTAACCCAACGTAAATAAGTTCGTCATCAATTACTTTAGGTTCATCCGGTTGGCCTTCAATCCACTCTGTTGGACAATAGGCAAACGCTAATACTCTAAGAGCGTCACGAGCTAGGGCTTCATTTTGCCGATGAATTAATTCTTTCTGTTCTTCAGTGAGAGAGTGAATTTCTCCATTTGACTGATATAATTTACAGCGCTCAAGAACTACTTCTACGGAACCTTTGCAAAAAACAAAACAGTCCTTATCAGTCTGAGTGTCCTTACACACAACATTCATTGTTCCGGAATTTGAATCAAAAGGAACCTCATGTACCCTATGCCAATGAACCATTTTATCTTGCCAGAGACCAAATTTGGCAGCAAATGTTAAAAGTGCCCCTTCCGTTGGATCACCTTTAATCGTCCAAGACCCTTTTTCTGGCACTAGCTTGCTATCGTTACAAAGAACTGCAATTTTAGCCAGTTGCAGTAATTCTGGACTATCCAGAATATTTTCGTTAACTGGGAAATTAGTTGGATTCACATTAGTTATTAACCCTTGAGGTTCATAACCGTTACCTTCCACCGAATACGATGAACTTATCAGCCCTACTTTTTTTACCGTCATTTCATTTTTAGTTAAAGTACCGGTTTTGTCTGAACAAATTACCGTTGTCCGTCCTAGGGTTTCTAGGGCGGATAATTTACGAATTAGAGCATTTTTCTTGGCCATGCGGAATATTCCGGCACTTAAGGCAATGGTTATCGTTACGGGAAGCCCTTCAGGTACTGCCGAAGCTGCCAGGGTAATCGACGTGGTGATTATTTGCCCGATCGGTCGACCTCTAAGTAAGCCGGCAATAAATACTAATGTCCCGGCTAGTGCTGCCCCCTTAATAAAGGTTTTACTGATACTAGTTACCTTTTCGTGCAACGGCGTTAAAACCTTTTCTTGTCCTTCCATTAGTGACATCAGATAGCCAATCTCGGTTTCCATCCCAGTCCTGACGACAATTCCAATTCCTTTACCGCGTGTCACATCGGTGCCCAAGTAGAGCATATTTTTACGCTCTGCTAAGGGGCAATCTCCATTTACTACTTGGGGATTCTTAATAATTGGAACGGATTCTCCGGTTAAGGCGGCTTCATTTATTTCTAGGTTCCAGGAATTCAGCAAGCGGATATCGGCCGGTACTCTGTCCCCAGCCTCAAGGTTTACAATATCACCCGGCAACAACTCGGTTCCTAAAATCTCCAGATGTTTGCCCTCTCTGGTTATTCTACAGCGAGGAGGTTGAAATTGGTTGAGCGCTTCGATTACCCTTTCGGCCTTTCGTTCTTGAACTGTGCCGATCGCTGCATTCGCTAAGAGAATCGATCCCATAGCAAGTCCATCGAACCAAGCTCCAGTAGCAAGAGCAACCAGAGAGGTTCCCAGTAAAATTAAGGTCGTAAACTCTTTAAACTGTGCCAGATACGACACTAGCCATGGTTCTTGTTCTTTCCGTTCTAGTTTATTTAAGCCAAAGTTATTACGCTGTACGATGACTTGTTCAGCTGTTAATCCCTGATCCACATCTACTTTAAACTTTCCGATAATATCCTCGTTGGCAATAGCGTGCCAGATAATTCCCGTTTCTTTCCTTAGAGGTTGTAATTTGCACTTAGAATCATAGGGTTTAGGTTTGTCTGGTCCTCCTCTGAGGGTAGAAGTTGACTTCTGAAGACTTTCGCTTATCCTTTTGCTTCTGGCTAAGAGCATTAAGGTAATGGCATCCGAAAGCAGATTTACAATCGGGGCAGTTATCGCTAAGGGAATGGCCAAAAAAGTCCCAACATAATTCCATACTTTGGCTATTTTAAAATTTTCTTGAACCGTTGTTTTGGTATTATGTGAATATTTAATTGTTCTACCTAATTCATTTACTCTTTCAATGGCAATGGCTGGAACGCCAAGTAAGTTACAAGCTTCCCTAGTTTTATAATCAGTATTTTCTTTGATAAGAAGGACATTTTTATTTTGTTGGCGTAAATTAGAGATTTCTTCAAAAATTTTCTCTTGAGAAAATCCTAGCCAGACTGTATTAAGTCCCCATTTCTCCAGAATTTCAGGACCTAGATTTAAACTGTCCTTTAGAATATTGATATTAATATTACTTTGCCGCAAATACTTTATTGGTTCATAGAACTCGTTTAAGATAATTTCTCTTTTCCTGACTAAAAGTCCGAGAAAAACCTTTTCGCTTGCAAAGCATAATACTTCAAAACCTTTTTTTTGTTTTCTTTTTACTTCTAATAAATAGTGATCGCAAATAACCTCGTTTTGTTCCAAGAATTTCAGGCTACCCATTAATACTTCAGCTTTTTGGATTTTTGCTTTTGTTCCTTGAGTTAACTGCTCAACTTTAAAAGCAGTGCGCAGTGTTCCTCCAGCTAATTCTGCCTTTTGTCTCACTTCATCATGCCAAGAGTGTCCAGTCTTTTTCATAATTGAAGCAGCCAAGTGCCATATCTTAGCTTGATCATCCTCATTGGCAATACACTCAATCTCGCTTATCTGCTCTTTAACAATGAGCGAGGTATTTTCGATGGCAACACAATTAGTCTGAGCTAATTCTTCTAAAGAACTATTTTCCGGAATCAGATACCCATTTTTCCGGGCAGTAAAATCGGCTTGATCCCAAACATATTGAGCGGGTAACGTTGCTACCCTCGGGTTACCAGCCAAGAGGACCGCAATCCCTCTCAGCGGATTTCCCGTAATTGCCCAGGTTGCTCCTGCCAGGAGCGTTGCCAATTTACTTGTTTTTTCGCTATAACTCTTTATTTCAGATGGGATAGACGGTCTGTTCACCCTACCAAGATTAGCTTGATCTCTTTTCCATTTTAAAAACTGCATAATACTTAATCCGGCAAGAACAACCAAATTCTCTCTCACCAGAGCAAGGGCTAACGCACTTGCCCCTAGAAGAAACTCTGGATTGATCAGTTTAGTCTTTTCTTTAGAAGCATCACACTTAAAATACGAATAACCACTAGCAATTGCTACTAGAGCTGCCAAATTAAATGTCGAAGAGCTTCTGGCTAATGCCGATTTCCCCCAAAATAACTGTTTTATTCCGAGAACACCTAATCCGCCAACTGTAAGTATTAAAGACAGAGGGATCTGCGTGTTTTCAAGTCCCGTTTGAACCATCTGATTGGAACTTACTGACTTTAGATTAGGTATCTTCAAAATCTGAGGATCATAACTTATATTTGAGCTCGCTAAATTTCCTCCGTCGTTAGTAGTAACCGCTATTTCTTTATAGGCTTGTTCCGCTATCTGGGCTTGACTAGATACGAAATTATCAAGAGCAGCTGCTTCGATTAACCTGAGCTTATCTATAATCTCCTCTACTGAAATTTTCAGTTCACTAAACACAAGGAGTAGCCTACCTGTATCTATACATGGAGATATCAGCTCAATCCCTTCACTTCGGCCTAACTGCTCAATGATTTGTTGTGCTAGTGCAAGGTTGTTTTTCAGTCCATATACTTCTATACGAACTCTGCCTGGCAATTTTCGAATATGCCGTCCTGTAGACTGATTGAATAGAATCCCCAAACTCTACCCCCCTCACCTTTCAGCAATCCTTTTCAAGGTAACAGAATTCAGTATGATCCTAGATAAGTGTATTTATACCTAAAAATGATAAAATAATAGGGATATATTATGAAATTTATGGAAACTATTTAATATAATTACGTTATTTATAACGTTCAAGGGAGTGATCATAATGCTAAAATTTATCAAAAAATCTCCGTTTGGTTTTATCTTTGGTGCTGCAGCAATTGTTCTATTAGTTTCACCAGAAGCAAGGGAAGAGGCCCGTAAGGCAATGGTCAAAGGTACTGCAGCCGTATTAAACTTTGTAGATCAGATAAAGAATTCGTCCTGTTTAACATCGCAAAATCCTCCTGAATTATTAGGTGCTCCTACTGAACAAGTGAATGAACAACCACCCGAATAAAAAACCACAAACTTCTTGGCTTCTATTTCGTTTTGAAGTTTTCTATCATAAACTTCTTTCTCTGCCCTCTCACATGTGAGGGGCTTTTTTATGTTCTACAGTTTTCTTTGAACACCAAGCGACGATATCTTTAATCAAATTTCCTCCAATAAATGTTAGTTTATTTTCTTTCTCTTTGAAGAACAATAAGCTCACAAAGTTAACTAAAGGTTAACTAATAATTAACTAATTGTTAATAAATTTATTGGAGGGTATAATGCATGCATAATCTATTAGGAATTTCCATATCAATTGGAATTATTTCTAACCTGGATAATTTAGGGATAGGAATTAGCTACGGATTGCAAAAAATTCGCATTTCAATGATTTCAAACCTATTAATAGCAATAATGTCTCTGTGTGCTACAGCGTTTGCTATGGTAATGGGGACATTTTTAAGCAAGGTATTTCCATTTGCAAATTTGATTGGTGCTTTTTTATTAATTGCAATTGGATTATGGATTTCCTTAGGAAGATTATTACAAAATAAAATATTTCCTCTAATTAGTTATAAGCAATCTAAAATTCTGTGCTTTATAATAGACATCATAAATAATCCTGCCAAAGCAGATCGTAATGCGAATGGGATTATAAGTCTTAATGAAGCTGCGATTCTCGGTATATCGCTTTCGTTAAACTGCATTGTAACTGGTTTAGGCGCTGGCCTTAGCGGGCTTTCAGTAATTCCGGTAATAATCTCAGTCTTTTTGTTTAGCTTAATAACTATAAGTAGTGGCTATGAACTCGGAATCAGAGCAAACTTTTTGCATTTTGGACACCTCTCGGAATTCATCTCCGGTGCCTTACTTATTGCTATAGGTATCCGTAATTTAATTTAATTTTTATTGTTATTCGTTGAGCCTGACAGCAGCCAGGTTATGATTTGCTCAAATTTAACTCGCTGAAGGAAACCATAACAAGAGAAGACCTATTCCAATAAATCGGAATAGGTCTTCTCTTGAATTTAAGGAATTATTTGAAATACCGATCAAGAAGTCCTTTAAAGGCTGATCCATGCCTCGCTTCGTCCTTACACATCTCATGAACAGTATCATGGATGGCATCATAGTTTAGCAGTTTCGCTTTGGTGGCAATATCTTTTTTACCTTGACATGCACCAAATTCTGCCTCAACCCTTAACTCTAAATTTTTCTTGGTATCCGCACAGACCACTTCACCTAGTAATTCGGCAAACTTCGCGGCATGATCAGCTTCTTCGATAGCAATTCTTTTATATGCCTCCGCTATTTCGGGATACCCTTCTCGATCCGCTTGACGACTCATGGCCAGATACATTCCCACCTCAGTGCATTCACCCATAAAGTTAGCTCTTAAGCCTTCGACTATCTCAGCATCAACACCTTGGGCTACCCCTATTTTATGTTCATCTGCCCACTGCATTATTCCATCAATTTTCTCCGAGAATTTTTCCTTTGCGGCCATACACTGAGGACATTTGTCCGGCGCTTCATTTCCTTCAAAGACATACCCACATACTGAACATATAAATTTCTTCATACAATAACTCCTCCTAAAAATCGTTAACTATTATGAAGTAATATTATAATAATTTTAATGAGATGTCAATTACTAAAATAAAACATTTATAAATAACTCAGCATTTTCTAAGCGTTTTCAGCAATATAATAGATCAATTTTTCTGTACTCTCCCATCCTAAACAGGCATCCGTGATTGATTTTCCATAAATATTTTCACCAATGCCTTGCTTCCCTTCTTCAAGATAGCTTTCAATCATGAGGCCTTTGATCATCTTCTTAAGCAAAGTGTCATATTTTCTACTCATCAATACTTCCCTTGCTATTCTTGGCTGTTCAGAATAACATTTCATAGAATTCGCATGGTTTGTATCAATAATCAGCGATGTATTTAAGAGATGTAGTTTTTCATACTCTGTAGCAATGCGTATTAAGTCCTCATAATGATAATTTGGAATATTTCTACCACTAGAATCTACAGCCCCTCTTAATATTGCATGAGTTAGCGGATTACCTGTAGTTTCAACCTCCCAGCCAGCATAGGTGAAAGTATGGCCCTGCTGTGCCGCTATGATAGAATTTAACATCACCGATAAGTCTCCACTTGTCGGATTCTTCATACCAACAGGTGTGTCAACTCCACTTACCGCCAGTCTGTGCTGCTGATTCTCTACGGAACGAGCCCCGATGGCGATATATCCCAAGACGTCTGAGAGATAGGTATAGTTTTCTGGGTAGAGCATTTCATCGGCCGCTGGCATGTGATATTCGCATAATGCTCTTAAATGCATTTTTCGTATCGCTTTTATTCCCTCAACCAAATCAGGTTTTTTACTTGGGTCTGGTTGGTGCGCCATACCTTTATACCCTTCACCTGTAGTTCGAGGCTTATTGGTATAGATTCTAGGAATAATTAAAATTGAATCTTTTACTTGTTCCTGAACCTGGGCAAGTTTCCCAATATATTCGCAGACAGAATCTTCATTATCAGCAGAACATGGACCTATTATAAGGATAAATCTATGATCCTTATTTTCAAAAATATTTCTTATATCGCTATCTCGAGTTTCCTTTATGACTTTAATATGATTTGGTAAAGGGATTTGCATTATTATTTCATCAGCAGTAGGGATTCTTTTAATGAATTTCATACTCATCTTAAATTCTCCTTTACGTTTAAGCTTCTGCCATCTTCGTTTTTAAGTATAAATTTTTTTCACAAGACTAGCAATGAGTTCATTAAAGTATTTTGAATTCAATATGCACGGTACAGGTTACTTAACATTGAATCACTGAGACCTTCATCCTAAAGCCTTGGGACTTTAAGCCCATACTTTTTGATACCAAGTAATGATAAACTTAGACAAGAATCGATAAACTGTGGGGAGGTTGGGGTTCTTTGGTTTGGCACAAAATTAACACCAAAAAACAAAATCTTATTATTATAGGCGGAACAATTGTTTTAGCGATACTAGTCCTCGGAGTCACAAACGTTATTATTAACCTGAGCTAGGGCCCATTACTTCACTTGTATCTTTCATATGCCTAAAACGGTTATAAAACTGAAACGAACCTCCTAGAGTAGCTTGGCTTATAAAGCTCTACTTTAGGGGGTTGTTTGTTTAAACGAGGGCTAGCTCTTTGATACTTTCCGTTAAAGCCCCCCAGCAGACGGTGAAACCCTTGGGGGTTTTGGGCAGGCACTCGAAATTGTAATGCAATATCTCTATTCTGTGGTATATAATGTATCAAAATAACGAGATCAAAAAGGAGTAACAAATGAAACTTAAAGGCTTTATCTTTGATCTGGACGGAACATTAATTAATTCACTACCCGTAGTTCGTACCAGCCTGAATAATACACTCATAAAATTCAGTGGCCGTGTTTACACTGACAAAGAATTATCCTCTTTATTTGGACCTTCTGAAGACGGTATTTTTAAAAAGCTATTCCCTGAGACTTGGAGAGAGGTTCTACAATTTTATCTAAATGATTATGACCGAATTCATGGGCAATATGCTCAACCATTTCCAGGGGTCGTAGAGACTCTCACGTTGCTGCAGGAAAGGAGAATCAAGCTAGCCTTAGTGTCAGGTAAGGGCGCGGGAAGCATGGAAATTTCCTTGAAGCATTCTGGGTTAAAACATTTCTTCGAAATAATAATATCGGGTTCTGAGTTTAGAGCAAGTAAACCAGAGCATATCAGACAAGTTTTAGAACTTTGGAAATTCTCTCCAGATGAAGTCGCTTATGTGGGGGACATTGCTTATGATGTAACGGCTGCCAAAGAAGTTGGAATTTTACCTATCAGTGCGCTATGGGCTGAAACAGCACAAGTTCAAAAGGTATTAGCAATGAATCCAGCTTACGCCTTTACTAGCGTAGAATCTTTTAACGAATGGCTCAGTGAAGTAGTAATACCCTTTACCGCTCTTTAGAGTAGGTAAGCGTAAATATTTTCGCAAGTTCAGGATCGAATTGTGTACCTGAGTTTTTTTGAATTTCTTTTAAGGCTTGTTCTTCACTCAAAGCCTCCCGGTAAGGTCGCTCACTTATCATAGCATCGTAGCTGTCAGCCAGAGCAATAATTCTGGAAACCATTGGAATCGCTTCACCTTTTAAACCATTTGGGTAACCAGTACCATCCCATCGTTCATGGTGAGCCAATATACAATCAGCTAAATCTACCATTTCATGGGAAGAACTCAGAATCCTATAGCCAATATCCGGATGCCTCTTTATTTGTTCCCACTCGCTTTCTGTCAGTTTCCCTGGTTTATTGAGAATTCCTTCTTCGATCGCAATTTTCCCTATATCATGGAGCAGACCTACAACTTTAAGTCTATTTACTTCAATTTCAGATAAACCGATCGCTTTTCCAATATCCCTACATATTCGACTCACTCTTTTAGAGTGTAGTTCTTCCCTAGGGTTTTTCTCATGCAGAGTATTGATTATGGTGTTTATTGTATTGCTCCTCATTCCTTCATTCTCAATAATTTTATGTTTATACATAGCATCTTCGGCATTTTTGAGAATATTCAGTATTTCATCTTCTGGTTTCCTCTTTGTCTCCCACCCAAATGAGATGCTAACACGAATTGCGCTAACTAGTTCGTTTGAATAAAACTCTTTGATTCGATTAACAATTCTTTCCGCTTCTTCTTTATTAGTCTTTGGCAGAAGAATTACAAATTCATCCCCTCCCCAACGAGCGACAATATCATCCGTTCTACACGCCTTTTGAATGGCCGAGGCCGCTTTTTGCAGAAGTTCATCTCCTTTATCATGACCAAAGGCATCGTTGACAAGCTTTAGCCCATTAACATCTCCTATTACTATCGAAATCGGCAGATTCCTTTCAGTGTCTAAGCGGTTAATTTCTTCTTCATAAAATCTTCTATTATAAAGGCCTGTTAAAACATCATGATAACTCAAATAACGATTTTCGTCTTCCTTTTGTTTACGTTTGGTAATATCTCTCACGATACTAAGCAGAACCGTTCTATTACCTAAAATGGTTCCTTTTGAACTTACTTCAACATTAATCGAAGTACCATCTTTAAGAAAATGGACAGTTTCGAAAATAATCCCTTCTTTATCCGCTAATTCCATTTGCTCAATTATATCTGCTGATTTGTTAAGACGCCTTAAATCAAAAATGTTCATGGACGAAAATTCTTGATAGGTATACCCATAAATTCTTATTGCCGCATCATTGGCTTCAAGGATATTTCCTTTCTTATCTATGAACAGCATCGCATCGTTGGCTCTTTCAGCTAGAACCTGATATTTTTCTAGCCTTTCGTGCATCCGCTTTCGCTCGGTGATATCAATTCCTATTCCAGCAAAATATTGTTTACCCTCAATAGTTATTGGACTGGCAGTGAAATACATGGGGATGTTTGTGCCATCTTTTTTCTGTAAACTTGCCTCGGCATCCCCAAATCCATTCTTGATGACCCTTTCAATCCCTTCCATAATTGCCGTTTGACTTTTTTCATCTCCTGCATACCAATCCAATAAACTCATGGAAGCTAACTCTTCCGAGGAATAACCTGTCATCTCTTCGTGTTTCTTGTTCCATCTCACTAACTTACTTTGATCATCGTAAAGATAAATCATGCCCGGAGCGCTATTAAATAAGGCGTCTGTAAATACTCTTTCATTATTTAACTCATATTCTGTCCGTATCTTCTCGATAATCTCTTCTTCCAAAATAGTATTCATATCCTGCAGCTGATTTGTCCGCTCTGTAACCTTGATTTCCAGTTCTTCATTTAATCCTTTGATTTCTTCTTCGACCTTTTCGCGTTTAGCCATTTCTTCTTCAAGAATTGTATTGAGCTCTTCTAACTCGGCATTAGTCTCTTCTAGTTGAGCGGTTCTTCGCTTGATCTTTGCCTCAAGATCGCTATTTAGATTTTTAATCTGAACTTCATTTATTACTTTTTCATTAATTTGTTGGATAAAAGATATATTCTGCCTTGCATACTTCGCTAGTAACTGTGCATTCAGAAATAGATATTTGCATACAATCTCAAATTGCAGTTTAGACATACGTTTAACTTTACTCAAAGCATTTTTATCAACATCAATTTCTTTTACTTCAGTTACAGCTTCATCAAGAACTTGCCAAATTAACCAGCTGGCAATATGCTTTCCAGCAACAATAATACGGGCCTCTCCATCAAGCAGACTACCGCTTAAACATTGCTGAATTCTTGGGTCCGCTTCTTTAAGACTACCACTAATTAAATCGGCTATCAGGCAATCTTTGAAACCTTGCTCTGTTTCTCTTATTTCATGACATAAACTGCCATAACCACTGGGTTCAGTTATTGGGGTTCCATCAGGCTCGGTGAGGATTGAAGCTACACCCGTTGCCGCGGAAAATGAATCCTGGAGCTCTTGAATTTCCTTCAGATCAAAGAGTTCGGAGAATTTGTATGCCGAAATATTAGTATAATCGTCAGAAATAAACTGTTCGCCCATCTTATTTCACCTTACCCCTTTTCTTATTTTTTTAGCGATACAACGGGTTCGTTTATAATGAAACTTATAAATAGTGACCTGGAAACAATTTAATTTTTTAAGATTTCCAAAAATACTATTTAGATTTTTTTTTGACAATTATTCAACATAAATTACTTTTTTCCCTTTAATTTTGAGCAAAATATTTCCTTTATATTTCGACTTTTATTTTATTTTAAAGATAAAGAATTATGGGCCTAAGCCTAAGACCTATTTTTTCAAAATAAAAGCATATCCTTTTGAAATCTCTTTTTATCAGGTATCATCCAGCTTATTTTCTATTTGAATATTTAATTAAGAAGGTTACGTAGATCACAAAGGATTTAAGGGATTCTCCAAGAATTACACAACATGAGTGAGTTCTACAATGTTCTACGACTTTCTATTCGAATAACAACGTATCTAAGGAGGAAAGGTATTTAATTCTAATCTTTCACGCTCACCTGTGATTGAAAGGGGAAATCATTTTGAATTGGTTACGTAACAGGAAAACAGCTTTTAAAATTGGATTCTTAATCAGTATTATGTCTATCTCACTTGGCATCGTTGGTTTTGTAGGTTATTACTATTTTCATCAAGCGGGCAAATTTCTCGTTGATCTCTATACAGATGACTTAATCCCAATCCGTGATATTAACCAAGCTCGGTCTGATAGCAATGCCCTAAAGTCCTCAATTTTAGCTCTCACCACATATCCCCTTGATGAGGTGACCAAAAAGCAACAGCTAGATCAAGTAAGCAATCGTGAGAATTCCATCGACAAATTTATTATTGAGTTCCAACCTTTAGCCACGTCAAATTATGAATTGGAAAGAATAAATAAAGTGCAAGGTCAGTTTAAAGACATAAAAAATGTAATTCAAAAAACTTTGGCTTATGTGCAGGCTGGTGATAAGACTGCGGCAATGGATTATTATTCCAAGAACGGGTTTTTGCAACAGGATAATTTTCAAACTCTATTGCGAGAAATAGGGAATTTTAACATTGATAAAGCAAAGGCACAAGTCACTGTTGACAACAACACCATAGCTAAAGTCCAACTGATTTTACTCATTTTACCCATATTAACTATTCTAATTGCCATTCTGATCGGAATTATCATCACCAGAATGATTATCAGCCCACTGAAAATGATCCTAAAGAAAGTAGAACGAGTGGCAGATGGCGACCTGGATGTTGAGGGATGTTCAATAAATTCCAAAGATGAAGTTGGCTTGCTCGCCATCTCGTTTAATATTATGATACTTAATCTTCGCACTTTGGTCCTGCAAATAAGAAGTTCAGCGGTACAGCTTGCTGCATCTTCCCAAGAAATAGTGGCTACCATGGATCAAAATGCTCAAGTTTCAAATCAAATTAGCTTAGCTATCGGCGAAGTAGCTGATGGATCAGAACAGCAGGTTGAAGCACTGACAAATACATCCGCGACAATTGAAGAACTTTCTGCAAGTATCGAAGATGTGGCCGCCAGTGGCCACACTGTCGCAGAATCAGCGAGGACGACGGTTCAGATTGCTAGAGAAGGCCACATAACTATTACCAAGGCCGTGGAACAGATGAGCATCGTGAGAACCTCAACAGAGCTTGTTCAGAACGCAGTGAACAAATTAGCTGCCGGATTTGATAAGATTACAGAGTTTATCGATATAATCAAAAACATTTCCTCTCAAACAAATTTATTAGCCTTAAATGCAGCCATTGAAGCAGCCCGTGCCGGGGAACATGGTCGCGGTTTTGCAGTAGTGGCGGAGGAAGTACGAAAACTTGCGGAGCTGTCACAAGATTCAGCCGTCAATATAATCACACAAGTGAATGAAAATCGAGAAAATATTATTGATGCCAGCCTAGCCATGAACAATGCAGTAAGTAGCGTTAATGAAGGCGTTGCCGTTGTGAATATTGCCGACAACGCTTTTGCGAATATCGCCAGTTTAATTGATGAAGTTTCTTCACAGGTAACCCAAATTGCTGCAGTCGTTCAACAAATGTCAAGCGGTAGTCAAGATATTGTTTCGTCTATTTTCGCTATTGACAGAGTATGTAAAGAAGCTTCTAATCAAACCATGAATGTCAGTGCTGCTGTTGAAGAACAAACAGCGTCTATGGATCAAATTACGGATAATAGTAGGGGCTTGGCAAATCTAGCCGAAGAGCTCCGAAACGCCATTGAAAAGTTCCGCTTGTAAACAACTATGACAACTCGGCAAAATGCCCTCCTCCGCCTAATCAGCGAGGGAGGGCATTTTGCTGACCGCGCGCACAATAAGACAGCAGACAGCGGAGCGGATTTTGTTGAATTCGGATTGTCTTGCTTTATATGCATAGGTCCGGTTTGCATTACGAATACTATTTAGTAGCAAGCAAAAATAGAGGAAATAGAGGAGGTGTCTCCGGTTTACCGGATACTATGAGGCACAGTAAACTTTGGCGCAATCTGGTTGCCGCTTTGATTATTACTATTGTGGCTGGTTATCTCTTTTCAGTATGGAGTACATCCAACAAAGCAACTCCTACCGCCCTATCCTTTGCGGGGAATGGAGGAAGTTGTCTTACCTGTCATAATCAGACCACACCAGGAGTTGTAAAACAATATGGGGAAAGCAAACATGCCGCCAATAAAGTAACCTGTCTTGACTGCCATCGAGGTGACCCCGGAGATAAACTCACCGTTAACCATCATGATAATAATATCGTTTTACGTCCTACCCCGCAGAATTGTTCTCGGTGTCATCCGGCTCAGACGGCCCAGTTTGACCATAGCCGTCATAGTGCAGCAGCTTGGTATGCTCAAACCGGCCCGTCTTCTTTTACCGCAGAACAGCTCACACGTTACGGTCTTTCAGCTGCAGGCAAATATAACGACCTTTATCATATTGAAGACCCAGCCATCACTAAAATGGCATGTGAAGTGTGCCATAGTATCGGTAAACCCAACGCAGACGGGACCTTTGGAGACTGTGCAAAATGTCATGCAGGCCACACCTTTTCGTTAGCACAAGTTCGCAAGCCAGAGATTTGTGGGTCATGTCACCTCGGTCCGGACCATCCTATGAAAGAAATTTACGAAGAGTCCATCCATGGTACGATCTATGCCAATAAAGGAGCCCAATGGGATTGGAATGCTCGCGTCGGAACATTATCCAGCAAAAATTTTGACGCGCCTACTTGTGCAATCTGCCATATGTCTTCATTCGGAGCTGCCTCAGGAACCCATGATGTTGGTCAACGTCTTAGTTGGGCACTAACCCCTGCTCAAGCAGAAAAACGCGTAGATTGGGAAACAAAACGTCTAAACATGCAAACCGTTTGTTTAGAGTGTCATGCTCAAAAAACAATCAAAACACTATACGATAACGCTGACAAAGTGGTATTAAAAGGAAACGAGAACATTCAAACGGCTCAAACTATTATTAAAAACTTAAAAGATGACGGGCTTATTCCTGCGGCTCCCTTTTCAAGTTCGATTGATTTTAAAGGTTTTGAGATTTGGCATCATGAAGGACGCCGCATGCGGTTTGGTGCTTTTATGAACGGGCCTGATTATGTACAATGGCATGGAATTTATGAGCAGTTAATTGACCTGACTGAACTTAAGGAACAGGATGCGAGCCTTCGCAACACGGGAGTACATACTACTGCTTCAACACAGGACACCAGTAAATCGACTAAAATTGAAGGTCATTAAAGGAGAGTCTTATATGAAACCCTCAACTATGAGGCGCTGTTCTTATCGCTGGATAACTCAGCAGCCTGTACATCTCCCGCTAGACAAAACACGTCTCATCCTTTTTTATCTAGGCATCAACTATCTCATTATTTTTGTAGATGTTTTTATCGCCCACGCTTTAAATCGATTCATTCCGATCTATGAATGGATTCCCATCGTTTTTTCTCCCATCGCAGCACTTGCAGCCATTCTGTTGCTGATTAAACCTGAACTTAGTCTTACTAAGTTCTTCAATATTTTGACTAATTTCAGCGGTGTTGTTATCGGAATCTTGGGATTTGGGTTTCACCTCCAAGGCTCTTCGGCGGGAAATGTGGTATCCTTTTCCGGCTTAACCAGTGGTAATCCCGTCTTTGCACCCTTAGCTTTTATAGCTTTAGGAAGCATTGGATTATTAACAACCTTAGACGATCATCCTAATTCGAGAAAATATAACATCACACAAAAAACACGCTGGCTACTTATAAGCACCGCTTTGTGGTTCTTGGCAACAGCTCTGGTTGCCTATTTTGATCATGCTCAGACGGGGTTTACCAACCTCTATACGTGGATTCCACTGTATATGGGGATCTTTGCAGCTATGATCCTGCTTTTTCAGGCTTATAGCTATCCTGAACGGGGACTTTCTCTGCTTTTAGGGACAACCATGTTTCTTAGTTTTGTGGTTGGCTTATTAGGTTTTGCCTTTCACTTGAGTGCGGATCTGGCAGGCCGTGGCAACATCCTCTTATCAAGGGTATTTTATCAAGCCCCAGGCCTTGCCCCTCTCCTATTTTGTGATTTAGGTATTTGGGGAGTCTTGGTCTTTTTAGAACCCTTAACGATTAAGGAAGAAGAAAGCACTTAAAGGGGTAGACTAGTATCATCTGAAAAAGAAGGGTAAAGAACGTTTGAGCATAGGAAGGAAAGGACGTGAGATGCGGAACAGCGCGCTGAACCAAGCACCTGCACGACTCTGGCGTGAGGAAGTATAGGCAACTTGATCGTTGCCATTAGTACTAAAAGAACAGTCGTTAGCCGTCTCTAAAATAACTTGCGCTGCTTTCTCCGCCGAATGGCCCGGAAAGGCTTGAATTGAGGCCGTACTCATTTTCTTGATTTCAGTTGGATTAGCGATAAGTTCGTTCATGAGCTCCACAAAATGCCCATCGGAAAAAGCAATGCGTCCCGCTCCGATTTCTTCAACGAACCTAGCATTGTTTTCTTCCTGACCGGGAAGAGGTTTGAATAGGATCATCGGGATATGTTTTGTCAAAGCTTCAGAAACTGTAAGTCCGCCTGCCTTAGTAATAATGATATCCGCAGCCGTCATAAGTTCATCCACGTTATTGACAAAGTTAAATCGGACCAAGGGGTTGCGAGCTTCTTGAACAACATTGTCTAAAGAATTAAACAGTTTCTGATCATTACCGCAGACAATAATGGCCTGAACTGACGATTGAACATTGGCAATCTGCTTACAAATCCACCTAGCGTTATCTAAGACACCGCAAGCGCCACACATAACCAAGAACGTCAAACGATTTTCGACGAAACCTAATCTGCTGAGTATATCTTCTTTATTTAACCTTCTCTCAAACCGTGGATTTACTGGAATTCCGGATATCTGAATGCGGCCCGGTTCTATGCCGCGCGCTATGAATCCTCGGTAAACCTTAGCACTACCCACAATATAGACATCTACTCCTCGATGAATCCACTGACTGTGGACAGTGTAATCAGTTACAACAGCAACTACCGGAATATTCAGCTCGCCATTTTCCCTCAACTGTGCCAATACCCCAGCAACAGTTGGATAAGTACAAACAATAATGTCTGGTCTCGATGTACTGAGATACGTAATAAACTGACTTCGACCATACGTATTGAGAAATCGTTGAAAGAGCGAATCCTTCGCTAATTCTTGCGTTTGTTTATAAAATAAACCCCATATTTTGGGTGCTCTCTTCATTAAGGTAATGTATAACGCACAAAGAAACGCATTCACATTCTTGTTGAGCATGGCTACAGAATCTTCATGAATTATTTCTACAGATGGCTCAGTATTTTTAATTGTTTCAATAAGAGCTTCAGCAGCCTTTACATGACCAGCTCCAAAGGTTGCAGAAAACACGAGTACACGAGTTGGTTTCAATTGATACCCTCCATCTAAATTCTGATTCCTTTACATTTAGCTTACACCTATCGTCGCAACATGTCCAACCAACTTGCCCTTAAATATTCCACACGTTTCCTACAAATTCCTCCCAACAGCGCAAAAATTAAATGATAAACTCGATCGACTGTGGCCTTCAACTCATTCAACCTTCAATCGCGTTATAATGGATGGTATAAAAAAACATTTATTTGGTGAATGTATTTAAGCCGGAGCGTTATACGCTCTGGCTTTTGTAACCAAGGAGGGTTTTGTAGATTTAGCTAAAATGAGAGGATTTGAGCATATGAATAAAAAGTTTACTGTAGTTCTGGTGATCCTAGGATTAATCATGAGTGGAACTGCATTTATCAAAGGATTTTCAAAAAAAACTGAACCGCAAACCGTATCAGCCTCTGAGGGAGTATTGTAAGCAACCGGGTAGAAGATTATAGCCAGTTCAAGGAACTGAGGCTTCCGAAAGATAACATTAAGCTAAAATTTGAAAACAAAGATATCAATATAACCTTGCCAATTTACTATGAGGCAAACAGATATTACCTGCCCATTACCGAGATTATTTCTAAGCTAGGCGGCAAACAGATATTAAAAGATAACAGCCTCACCTTAGAATTGGGGACTATCGCACAAACCATTAATTTAAAGGAAAATACTTACCGCGCCCAAGACCAAGAATTTCATCTTAAGAAAAAAAGCCTCATCTCTGGGGGCATCGTTTATCTCAGTATGTTCGATTTTCATAAACTTTTTAACCTTAAGGTCGACTGGGATACAAAGGCCAAAACATTAGGTTTCTACTATAATCGGGATAATACAGTCAGACAAGTCCGCCCAGCGGCAGGAAAACCTGCCCTTATCCGCTTCGAAGATGTTTCCGCCTCCAATATATACGCTTTGCCTGAATCCCTGGAAAAGCTCCGGATAGTCAGCGATTACCTCTACCAGGAAAACGTTCCTTTTCACATTGCCTGGGTACCGAGATACATAGATCCCCGTCCTTCTTCTAAAGCCGACGTCGATATTTCCAAGCAATACAGCATGGAAAATACCGATTTCATTTACACGCTTGATTATATGCTTGATCGAGACGGCCTCATTGGTTTACATGGTTATACACATCAGTACGGAAAAACCGTAAGTATAGAGGGGTTAGAGTTTCATGCGCCCTTTGGCAACGGGGTTAATATTCCGGCCACTGAAGACTATGCCCAAGCAAGGATTAACCTTGCCAAGGAAGCAGCGCATACATTAGATATTCCTTATGCTTTTTTTGAAGCACCTCATTATGGCATCTTTGGTAACCAGCTTAAGGTTGCGGAGAAAAATTTCGACATTATTTATGAAGATTATCCGGGATTACCAAGCCAAATAGTCGTAAGAAAAAACGGGGACAAAACGACAAAGTATATCCCGACACCACTCAACTACGTTGATGGAAAGAATGACGTAAATCGGATGATCAATCAACTCAAAAACCTTAGCCCAAACGTTCTGGCCAGTTTCTTCTTAGCCCCATATCTTGAATTTGACAACATAACCTTAAGCAAGGATCGAGACGGTTATCCCTCCTATACCTATGGCACCTCAGTCCTTCATCGGCTCCTGAAAGTCTTTCAAGAAGAAGGGTATCGGTTTGCAAAAATTACAGAACTTTAGCTAATTAGTTCGATCTCAATTCTTGCTTCCTTTTGAGGAAATGAATATTTAAGCGTAATCTGTTGAAAGCTACTTTGACACGAATTTCTGATAAAGATTGTATTACTGACACACATAATTGAAACATGATGTGAAAACTGATAAGATAGAATTGGCTAATATTATCGGCCAGCCAAGGTTCGAATGGCCTCGACAGCGGACTGCATCTCTTCTCGCGTGTTAAAATGCGAGAACGAAAACCGGACAGAGCCGGATATGTTGAGAGTATCATGCATCAACGGGGCACAATGTGCACCTGCGCGCACAGCAATGCCATATTTCTCAAAAAGTAAACAAGCTACTTGAGCCGAATCATACCCTTCAATATTGAGAGAGACTATGGGGGTACGGAGGGTCGCATTCAAATCCCCATATAAAGTAACTCCGGGAGTATCCGCCAGCGAACCTGCAAAGAGACGTGCCAAAGCATCTGCCTGTTTGTGGATGTTCGCTAGTCCTGTAGCTTCTATATATTGTACGCCAGCCAACAGGCCTGCGATCCCATGGGCATTTTGAGTGCCGGCTTCCAACGCATCCGGTAATTGTCGAGGATGTATGGGGTCAAAGGAATGATGGCCGCTTCCTCCCACATACAGAGGTTGGGGAAGATAACTAGCTCCTAAACAAAGCCCGCCCGTTCCTTGCGGCCCGAAGAGTGATTTGTGACCTGTAAAACAAAGCGCCGATATATTCTTTAAATCAATTGGCAAAAGCCCAGCGCTTTGAGCAGCATCTACGATGAAGTGCACACCACGCTCTGCGCATAATTGACCGATAGCTTGTATATCGAATACGTTACCTGTGACATTGGAAGCATGCGCGAGTACCACAGCACCGGTATCCGACCGAATGGCAGAGGAAATTGCATCTGTTGAAATGCATCCCTTACTGTCGCATGGAACAATGGTATAATTTTCACGTCTGTAGATGGGTCGCAGTACTGAATTGTGCTCCACAGTAGTTGTAACGATATGTCCTTTGATACCAGCAATAGCCATATTTAAGGCGACAGTGGCATTGGGTGTAAATACAACGCGCATAGGGTCATCACTAAGCCCGAAGAGCGAGGCCAAGGCTATCCGCGCTTCCATCAGCATTCGGAGAGCGTCAAGCGCTGGCGCATGCGCTCCGCGTGAAGCGTTGCCAAACGTATCTAAGGCCCGCAAAACGGCTTTTTTGACGCAATCGGGTTTGGTTAAAGTTGTGGCGGCGTTGTCCAGATAAATCATTTTTTCTCCAATCTGTTTTTCCAGAAGTCAGAAAACAGAGGCCAGAGATCAGAAATGGAATACTACGATCTGACACATCCTGCGTCTGACCTCCGACTTCCGTGATTATCTTAGTATAATGCAAATACCAGTGTTAAGGAAGTGATTCTCATGCTAAGTTTATTGTCAAACTGTACGTCGGGCGGCTGCGGGGCTAAGATTGGCCCGGGAGAGTTATCCAAGGTGTTATCCGGTTTGCCTGCTTTTTGCGACCCCAAGTTATTGGTTGGTTTTGATGCCTCTGATGATGCCGCCGTTTATCAAATTGATGCCGACACTGCCATTGTTTCTACGGTTGATTTTTTTTCGCCGATGGTGAATGATGGCCGCTTGTTTGGTCGTATCGCAGCCGCCAATGCCTTAAGCGACGTCTATGCCATGGGGGGGACGCCGCTTTTTGCCTTGAATCTTGTTTGTTATCCTGAGAGTATGGAATTAAACGCCTTGGGCGAAATCTTATCCGGCGGTGCAGAAAAGATCCAAGAGGCGGGGGCAGTACTTTGCGGCGGCCATTCCATCTATGACAAAGAACCAAAATACGGACTGGCAGTCACTGGGCGCATCAACCCCCAACGGATTTGGCGCAACAATACACCAGCCCCGGGGGATCAACTGATCCTCACAAAACCGCTAGGCGTAGGCATAGTCATGGCGGCGCTGCGGGGAGAAATGGCAGATGAAAAGGCCGTACAAGCGGCACTCTCTTCCATGCAGCGGCTTAATAAATATGCGGCAGAGAAAATGCTCAGTTTTCCCATCAGTGCTTGTACTGATATCACAGGATTCGGTCTGTTAGCCCATGCAAAAGAAATGGCAGGGGAAGCCACAACGTTGGTATTATATCCTTCAGAGTTGCCATATATCCCAGAGGCTTATACCTACGCTGGGGATTATCTAATAACTGCCGCCGCACAGCGCAACCGCAATCATATGCAGGGCTTCGTGGAGCTTGGCGACACACCGTTTGCCTTGCAGGAATTGATGCTGGATCCGCAGACCTCTGGCGGTCTATTTCTCAGTGCCCCCAAATCATGTGCTCAAGAGCTTTTATGTGCCATTCAGGAAATGGAACCTCAGGCTAGAATAGTGGGAGAAGTGCTTTTACCACAGAATTTACCGATTCTATTACGCTAAGGAGGAATACAGATGACACAAATTGATGCCACAGGGCAAGTCTGCCCCATACCTGTCATACGAGCCAAAAAAGCGCTGGAAGGGATGGGGGAAGCAGGTGGTGTAGTAGCTGTTTTAGTAGACAATGACATCGCGCGGCAAAATCTTCAAAAGATGGCGACCGGTCTAGGTTATCAAAGCGAATATGTTCAAAAAGAAAATGGCCTTGTCGAGGTGACCATCGTTGCCGGTGAAGGTTGCGCTGTCGAAAGTTGCGCGACGGGTGAAGATTCGGGACTGGTCGTAGCTATCGGTCGGGATACTATGGGAGAGGGTAGCCAGGAGCTAGGCCAAATACTGATCAAAGGTTTTATCTATGCACTCCAGGAGCTTGTGCCGCCGCCTACGCATGTTTTGTTTTTCAATTCGGGATCATACCTTACCGGCAGCGATTCCAACAGTTTGGAAGACCTGCGCGCTTTGGAAGCAGCGGGATCGATTATCCTGACCTGTGGCACCTGCACCAATTATTACGGCATCACCGAGAAGCTCGGTGTTGGTGAGATCGCAAATATGTACGGTATCGTTACAGCTATGGCTGGAGCGAAGCGGCTTATCAATATTTAGGAGGCTTTCTGTGTATATTCTTACTTTCACCAACACACATGCGGCTATTTTTGCTGAAAAAACGCTATTGCAGGCTGAATATTCGGTAGGAGTGATGCCATTGCCGTCCGGCATCAAAGCGGGATGCGGCATTGCGCTTCGAGTAGCTGATTATATTGCTGCAAATACGCTTTTGAAGGAGAACAGCGTATTTGTGTCGGCTGTCTATCAAACAACAGCAGGTTTGCACGGTACAATATACAGCGAAGTAGTGCTCTAAATTCCCTAATAGAAAGACCCTCACCATTTCTGATGAGAGCCAAACAAATTTGAGGTGTAACAAATGCTGGAGAATAGTATGTCTAAAATTGGACTTATTATTCTCTAAATTTTCACAAAGGCCCTCTTTTACTTTCTAATCACATTTGTATAAGTTTTGCTTGAATTTTCCCATTTGTATCTACAAAAAACTCAATGGAATCACTTTTTGAAAAATGTAATTGTATCGTATTATTGTTTAATTCATAAGAAACAATCTCATTTCCTTCCTTAATTAAACTAAGCAAATTACTTTCGTTTATTGCGTGCTTTAACCCATCCGAGAAATCAAAATCAAAATCATATTCAGCAAGCTTTATATTATCTTCACTGGCTTCTATTCCTTTTTTTAATAAATATTTTTTCAGATATTCTTTTTTGATTCTTTCATATCTCTCTTTTTCCCACTCGATGATATTTACAAGTTTATCCTTTTCCACAGTATGCACCCCTTTTCAAATAATAGTTTCCCATTAAAAAGTCCTTTGAGTAAGTTACCAATATTTTAATCTCTTCTCCACCCGATATACATTATTATACAAATTAAATACAATGCGGTGGGGTATATCTCTCTCGTTCCCCGCAATTAAGCCAAATAATTAGTGTATAGGGCTTAATTGCTCCTTGGAAATAAAGAAAGGTCCCCACCGTTTTCTCTTTGCCATTTTCGTAACAGAATATGAAATATAAATGTGGCACTGCTAACTTAGAAATTTACGGAGTTTGTGTGGTTTTGGGCGAATCCGAATTATTAAATTGATAGACTAAATTTCTTAAATATCTATTTTTAGCTATATAAAACTCATTAATGAGTAAGTCTAATTTTTCACTTATATTTACGACTTTAGGATCGGTCAGATCTTTATCTGAAGCAATTTTGTGCAGTTGTAATCTCAATTCTTCAATCTGCTCCTGGACCGTATGTTTCACTTAGAAATACCTCGTTTCAAAATCATATTGCTATGCTGAGTTATTTTAACTTAATAAGGCAGTAACTTCAACCATGTAAAAGATGATATTTTGTCGGAATATCGTAAGAAAATCATCATCCTTGTATGCCATTTTATTAATATAGATTTACAATAAACTTACATTCTGTCCAGACAATTGTCAACTGCAGGGCTGCCTAAATGATACAGTATCGATTCTGCAAATATGGGAATTCTATATTAAGATTAAGACGTAATTCTCGAAAGGAGATTGAAACAATGAGCAATAAGAAAACGGACAAATCAAGAACTCATGCCGCCACAGTTGATGACAACCGTCCAAATTCAGATAATGACAAGAAAACAGTTACTACAAACGCTACAAATAAGCCTAAAGACCGGATTTGAACTTCTAGGCATGCAACCTCTCCAGTTTAGGAAGAGGTTGCTTTCGCTTTTTAGGCGTTGCTCAAACTCTTGTAGCCATGTAGTAACACCTGCTAATGTTATTTTAGCAACATCTAAACAGTATTGCTTATTGCTTATTGCTTATTGCTTATTGCTTCCATTCTTTTATACTAACAAAGCCTGCTAAAACCAAAATAAAAAAATCTCTAAATATGTAATAGTAACCTATTTTTTCCGGTCCACCAAATCCAAAACACCCACACCCGTAAGGTAATATGTTACTATAATTAAGAATTATTTGAATAAAGAAAAACAAAGAAAGCCCAAATAAGAAACAGCTGAAATACTTCGTTTTCCAATTCAAGACTAGAGCTAAGCCAACCAATATTTCCACCCAAGGAAACACAATGGCAATCACTAAGGCTAATATTTCAGGCAAAAAGGAGTAATATGCCAAAATAGTGGCTTTGTAGAGATAGAGATTGAAAATCTTTGAACCTCCAGCAAATACGTAAAGGCCTGCAAGTAATAGTTTCAATATCAACTTATCCCACTGTTTCTCTAAAAAAATTTTTGTACTCCTCAACTGTTTTAAAACCTCCAGTGATACCTTTTGTCAATTTATGATTACTATATACAAAAATAGATGGGGTTCCTTGTATTTGAAGGTCTTGGCGTAAATATTCATATTTTTGGACATCCACTTTGACAATATTTTTAACCCTAAGTTCTTGCACTGCCTGTATCAACTTTGGCTCAGACTTAATACATTCTTCACAGATTGGCGAATAGAAATAAACATAAAAGTTATCCCCATTCTCAATCATTTGTTGTAACTGATTTGGAGTAATATCTGGTACCTCTACTGTTTTAAACGCCCGTGACTGCCATAAATAAATTCCACTGGATATACAAATGCCTATAATTAATATTATCAGAAATATTTTTTTCATTTTTCACCACATTCCCGTCTATTATCATTCATTCCTTTAGGTAGGTTCCATTATTAGTTACTCCACCGAATTTATTGCTATACTCTTGGAAGAGTACAAGTGACTGAGGACTTATCCTCAGTCACTTGTACTACTAAGTCGAAGAAGACCATACCTTCTTTCTATAAAATGGACGAAGATTCCTATATGCTGTTGATTTTGTTTTACGTTCATGAACAATGCTTCTTCTTACCCAATGCACGTATTGTTCCTTTGTCAAGCCAAGATACTCGTACAAAGTTTCTTCCGATGTTCCCTCATGCCATTCATTAATGTACCCATTAATTTTAAAAACAGAAATTTCTCCGCATTGAAACAATTGATAAAACCTCATTGACTTTGATTGTTCCAAATTTATCACCCCGCCTCTTTTCATTTAATTGTCCAGCCTTCACTTGCCTTAAGTCCTTCATCTACCTTATATTCACTCTATTTCGACAATAATCATGTTTTTCCTTTTTTAAGCTTTTGTTTTTCTACTAAATAAATACAGCAATCCGAAAGCATTATCGGAAAATTATTCATCATTAAAAGTCAGCTGGCGTTTCCTTATTAGTTTGGAGTGCGGATTAATTCAACTCTAATGTTTCTCCATCTTTCCTTCATTTCCTCTCAAGATAACATAAATATTCCAAGAAAGTACAAAAGCCAGACCGTCAAAAACGTCTGGCAAGCTTCTAAGACTACTCGTTCTTTTGTGAGCAGAAAGAACTCCTGATTTTCCTATAGTATTTACCTGAATATTAAGTAAATTAAAATTTCATTCTCTCAAACGTTGCCTAACATTTTTGCTGGATTATACTTTCGAGCGACGGTTTCTATTTACGAGCTTTAATTAAGGATCTAACCGTGTCAGAAAATCGAATTCTGCATTCCACATCTTCAAAGATTCTTTTTCTCAGAGCAAAACTAATTTCCAATTGCACCCCTTTACCTGTACAACCCCGATTACATATATTTGTAGCCCTTTCACCACGATATCCCTGCGGACTGTCATTTACGATAAAACCTTGGTACTGGAGAGCAACTCGCAATTGACCGCCAAATGTTGAATCCAAACCACCAATCATTAAGAATTCATCAATTGGATTTTTATGTCCGTGAATTGTCAACACCGTTTGCGCTTTCCTAAGAGCTTGAAGTACTGTAGGTTCATCATAATTATGGCTAGTAATGTGAAGCTTTCGGTTGTCTCCATCTTTTATGCCCTCGAAAGAATACCAGGCGAAGTCTTCATTTGCTATCCATTTTGCAATTTGAGAGGTATAGTATTCGATTTTCCCACCGTGTGGGGCTATGACTAAGACTTGATGCCAATTCCGACTTACGTTTATCTGATAATCCAAGCCATCTTGTTCATATAACTGTAACTCCCGGAAATTTGTGTAGTAATCAGGCATTATTGTCCTCCTGTATCCACACTAGCGAAAATCGCTAGGAATTCTAATTCTACGCTAGCAAAATCCCTCTGTGAGAAATCGTGTTCCGTTGCCCTTTCTGGTGGAATATCGAAGATCGGAAAGTCCATCAATGCTTCGAATTCATAATGAAGTAAAGTGTCATCAACGTCCTCTATCTGCTTCCGCTCTTTATCCGTTAAATCCCCAAGCCCAAATCTGTCATATATAACACGCTGCAATCTTTCCTCAATCACAGAATACTCTGGCAGATTTCGTTTCACCGGCCTTGTCAAATCCGATATATAGCTTTCACTACCATCATGCAAAAGACAACCGAGTTGAACCCTTTGGGAATATCCTCTGCTTTTAGCCTCCTGATAGCAATGAATTGAGTGCTGCGCCACCGAGTAGAACTGACTGCAATGCCCGTTGGCCCTAGTCATCAGTGACAACGAGTGGGCAATATCCTCAATTCTAATGATTTCTTTTACTGGCTCCAGTGGAAAAAACTTGATTTTCGAATATGTCAGTATGTAATCGGACACATCAATACCCCACTTTCACAGGTTGATCCTTCTAAAGATTCTATATATTTGAACTGACACGGGATAGCATCTTGCAATTCGGGTCATTATAAAAACGCAATCATGCTTGGAAAGGAGGGATTACAATGGCCAAACCGGATAACCGAGCAGATAATGAGGCTCACCTTCAAGATCATATCGACCACACCTTTGCTCATTTGCGGGAAGCAGAGGATTACTTAGATGAGCATGCAGATGAAATCACAGCTGAGGAAAAGCAGGACATTGAAGCAAAGAATGACCGTCGCAAGGAAAGTATCAAAGGTTTCATAGCGGAAAAAAGAGATGAAGCACAACAGTAATAGCGTCATGACGATCTGCGTTCCATGCACCCTAGCAGCTCCTTCCAGTTGAGAAGCGGCTGCTTTTTTTGAAGATACTTTAAGCTTTTCTCATAACAAAAAAATGGCTTTTCTTTTCCTGGTAACCATATTTCTCCCACAAAATTATAACCACTTTTTTGAAATAGTCTTTGGGCTTTGGTATTTAAAGAATTTGTATCTGTTTTTAAACACGTAACTCCGAAGCTTATTGATAGTTCGTCAGCAAACTTTATAAGCTCTGCCCCAATACCTGTATTTCTATAGTATGGACTGACTCCCATCCTATGAATAACGAATTCATTTTCAGCCGCTGACCATTTCAGTATTCTATACTCAAGCGGTTGATCCCTATTAATACATATAAAACCAACAACTGAATTTTCTCTCACTGAGACAAATAAATCTCCCTTTTCAATATCATTAGCAAAATCTTTGGACTTTGGATAATTTTCATCCCATTGAAAATTGTTATCCTTGTGCATTTCGATAATAATTGTTTGCAGTATTTCCATTATACTATCCAAATCAGTCATCATTGCTTTTCTAATCATACCATTCACCTCAGAAGTCCTTAATAAAAGACGCCAAGCCAGCGGGGTTCTCAGCTAAAACTAACTTCTATATTCATATTGATTTCCCCATATTGTACCATGAAATTCGGTTAAGCACCTCCAATTTATTCAATTTTAAAAGCCCCTCGATGATGAGCATCAAGAGGCTGTCGTATATCTCTGAATACAACATTTACTTAGTTACGCTAATATTAACATTTTGCGACAATGCCAAACCTGCTGCCACTTCAATTGTTTTCATGATCCCTGAAACCCCAGGACAACTGGGATGAGGGCTATATTTGGCGAATGCCTGATAAACCGTCCCCAGATGGAGTTTTTGAAATATTTCTTTGAAGGCATCAACTTCCGTTAACTCTTTTGCAATTTTTTGATAATTGGGACAATCGCTTGTTATATCCAGTTTCACCTTATGCCCGTCATCACAAACTGCTTTGACCTGAATCGTAAAGCCGCAAATACCGCTGTGTATAACCCCTGTTGCCATCAAAATATCCTCCAAAAATTCTAGTTTATTTTTGTCATAATCTAAGAAATCAGCTATTCCTTTCAAGGTACATACTGGTCATAAAATAATTGGAAAATTTAACACTCCCGCCCAATTCGACATGACTAATCCTGCGATATAACTCTCTCGCCTTAGCAAGTTCATGTTGGTCAATCAAAGCTAGAAGTGCGCCAACATGGGCAGCATTGCCTACCGTCTTGATTTTCTCTGGGGCTATATCCGGTACAAGGCCTATATTTAAGATGTTGTTGGCCTTAAGATAAGTTGCAAACGTTCCGGATAAAGTCACCGAATTGAGGTCCGCTAGAGATATTTTGGCCATTTCTACCAATGTCTTAATTCCTGCGCATACTGCACCTTTGGCTAACTGCAATTCTCCGATGTCTTTTTGACATAAAGTCACATCAAACCCTTGATCAGTCCCATAAGCTAAGACAAATTCACGACCTTTTTCACTCATACGAATCCGTTTGAGGAGCTCCGGGGCAAGCGTTGGGGCCTTTTCTGGGTCGACAATCTTTCCCTGTTTATTAACGACCCCAACTTTTCTCATCTCGTCAATCCCCTCTATAAGACCCGATCCGCAAATTCCTATGGGTTCCTGATCTCCGATCACTTGAGAGGTTACTCCACCTTCTTCAGTAAGTGTCACACCTTCAATAGCTCCAATTTTCGCTCTCATTCCATGAGCTATGCCAGCGCCCTCAAAGGCAGGCCCGGCCGCTGTAGAACAGGCTATCATTGTATCTTCTGTTTTTAAAAATAATTCACAGTTGGTTCCTAAGTCAATCAGCAAGTGATTGCCTGGTTCAAGAACCACTGGTGTCCCCATTATTGCCCCTACCGTATCTGCTCCGACGAAACTACCAATGTTCGGCAAAAATATGATTTTTGCTTGAGAATTTATGTTCATCCCCAATTCTTCCGCCGTGAATTCCAACGGTCTATTACAAACGGAGACGAATGGTGATACCGCTAAATGAGATATTTCTAGCCCAATGAAGAGATGATGCATCGTAGTATTACCAACCAGCGTCATCTTGTATATCTCGTTCTTGCTAACATTCGTTTGGACAGCAAGTTCTTCCAGTAGGTGATTAATTGTTCCTCTAACGGCGGCACGTAGAGTCAAGGCATTCTCTTGACTTTCCCGAGCATAAGTAATACGAGAAATTACATCTGCGCCATAGGCAGTTTGTTGGTTTTCAGCGGAGACAACCTTCATAATATTTCCCTGGTTCAGATCGACTAAGGCCACCGCCACACTGGTTGTGCCAATATCGATCGCTACTCCATAAAACCGCTTTGTTGTATCACCCGCTTCAATATCTAAAATTTCATCCCTATAAATCGTAGCCGTGAGTGCGAATTCGCCCGCTCGTATGACCTCTGAAACTTTTCTGAGGACATAAAGACTTGCTTTATCATAGCTCTTACCCGACGTGCTACTTAGTTCATCTACAAAACGGTCCCAGTCTCCCCGCTCATCCGCTAGCGATGGTACACTGGTTTTTACAAACACCTTTTCAATGCCGGGATCTAAGGTAGTTGCCTTTAAGCCGAGGAGGACACCTTCTTTCCGATCCTGACTTTCTACAAAATTGAGTTCAATGATCATTCCCTCTACTGGCGTTACAGCACAGGCGAGTCGAATCCCGGCCTTTAACTCTGTCTCATTGAGATGCTCTAAATCGTGATCACTCGGTGGACAGACATATCCTGTCATTCGAACTTTGCACTTCCCGCAGGTTCCTTCACCATTACAAATATTTTGTACAGGAAGATGATGACGAATTAACGCTTCCATTAAGGTTTCATTTTCCAGAGTTGTTATGACGCGATTTGGGAGTATCGTTATTTGCATAAATTAACCTCCTGCCAACATATCTACTATAATCATCTTGTCTTCAAATAGGCCAATGACATCTTTCGTGCATTGACCTATTTTTCAGATTTACCTCTTCTGCTAAAACTACATCCCACACTTTTGATTAGAGAAGCGGATCTGGAATTACGCTATTAACCTTAAAATTCGAATTGTTTGTTGCGGAAAGCCTTAAGATATTTGGCACAGTACGCATCTCGTCCAGCCAGTGCCTCAGCCGTAACTATACTAGCCATCATCATTTTGTCCAACGGATCAACAATCATGCCGTCCAGCCCTTTAGCAATGGCCATAACTGCAAAGCCACGATTCATGAATTTCCGTTCTGGCAAGCCATAGGATATGTTAGATAGCCCGCACATCGTATGAACCCCTTTAAACTGAGTCATAATGGCTTCAACAGAATTAATAAATTCCATGGCAAACGTGTTGTTTACAGAGACTGGTTGTACTAACGGATCTACATAAATGTTACCGATCGGTACATTGGCTTGGACGAGCCCATTAATGAGCTTGTCGGCAATTTTTACCCGATCAACCATTGTTTCTGGCATTCCAGCATCACTCATACAAAGAGCCACAACTTTTAGGTCCGTTCCAGAAAGCACAGGTAGTAACGCCTCGTAGCGAGCTTTTTCAAGGGAGATAGAGTTAATCATAGGTACGCCT
Source organism: Desulfosporosinus sp. (assembly GCA_031292075.1). GTDB lineage: Bacteria > Bacillota > Desulfitobacteriia > Desulfitobacteriales > Desulfitobacteriaceae > Desulfosporosinus. The sequence goes on along the minus strand of JARLHW010000161.1, from coordinate 44,744 downwards.
TTATGCACTGCAAATGCCGCTTCAATTGCTTTTGGATCAGGACTATCTAGGCAACAGGAACAATCAACGACTTCCTGAACAGTTTGCACGAGCCATGCCAGGTATTCAGGTTCCTTATCAAGAAAGATCCCGGCGTTAACATCAATATAATGTGCTCCAGCGTCGAACTGATCCTTGGCAACCTTTTGGATAAATTCAACATTTTGTTCTTTGATGGCCGCACCAATGGCTTTACGGCTGGCATTAATAAGTTCTCCTACAACTAACATTACTTTTCCTCCTTCAATAATAAGGATATTAAAACTAGTCCACTCATCCTTGTGACTGGCAAACTGCCCTTTTTTAGCTTAAACTGAATTGTTTTGCCAATTTGCCTCTAATCTATTAGCAAAAAACTAAATTTATTATCTAGTGTGAATAATCTAGATAATTTGATATTATCATATTAGTCTTAAATCATTGATTTTTACATGGATATTCTTGTTTTATCTTGATCAATCTTAACTTAAAATTCTAGGCAAAGCTTTCTTATACCTGTCAGAAAAATATTAATTACAAGGGGTAAGGGCATGTGCATCGTACCCCTATGCTATGGATAATACTCATGTGGCCTATATCCAAAACTCTAACAAGAAAATGAGGAGCAATGAATTCTTAAAAAGAAAATCATAGCTCCTCTTTTTTAATTATATCAAAGATTTTGGATTTTTCGTTATTGAAGCAAGTATTGAGAGTGGTTTACGTTTTCTTTTCTTTCTTTAATAATTTTCATCGCCAAATCAACTGCATTCATTACATCGACAGCAAAAACATCAGCATTAATTGCTCGTGCAAACTCTTGGGTTGCAGGACTTCCACCAATAATTATCTTAACTTTATTCCGCAGATCACGACGATCCAGTTCCCTTATTGTCTCAGACATCATACCTAAAGTGGTCGTAAGCATAGCAGACATTCCGAGGATGTCGGGTTGGTGGTCTATAATTGCTTGTGCAAAGTCCTCAGGTTGGACATCAACTCCAAGATCAATGACTTCTAATCCCGCACCACGAAACATCATGACGATTAAATTCTTACCAATATCATGTAAATCCCCGGCTACAGTACCGATAACTGCTTTACCGAGCGAAGATTGCTGTGAATTCGACAAGAACGGCTTCAATACATGCAACCCCGCATGCATTGCCCGTGAAGCGATTAACACATCCGATATGTAAATAATTCTATCCCTAAATTGTTCGCCAATTTCCTGCATGCCTGGTATTAACGCCTTTTCAAGAATAGTATGGGGATCTATCCCGTTCTCAATCGCCAGTATAGTGAGAGTTTTCACCCGATTTGCCTGTCCCTGTATTAAAGCCTTAGTTATTAATCTTAATTCTGGAGTTATCAACAGAATTATTCACTCCCTCGGTAACTGCATAGTTTACAAAGCATATTGCTTAAATCTACTTGGAGTAATTCCCTCAAGCTTCTTAAAAACCCTAGTAAAGTAGGCAGGATCCTCAAAACCACTCTCTTCAGCAACCTGCATAACATTATATTTGGGGTTCTTTAACATCGTTTTAGCTTTTTCAACCCTTATTTGAGTCAGGTATTCCATCAAAGTGCAGCCAAGACCCTGTTTAAAAATTCTGCTGACATAACAGGGGCTGAGATAAACTACCTGTGCTATATCCTCAATCGTTATCTTATTACGAAAATTCTCTCGCATATATTCAGCGGCTTTCTGAATAGCTTGGAGATTTTTTTGATCTCTGTTAATATTTATTAGGTTCATAAATGTTTCCAACATATCTTTGGACCAGAGACAGATTTCTTCAGACTTCGTTATTTTATTCAACTCCAGATAATATAACGAGTTTTGCTCTAAAATTACACTTAAGTCAGCGCCTCCCTCCACGGCTACCCTTGAAATAATTACAACTAGTTCAACTACTCTTGTTTTAACGGTATCTATATGTTCTGAATGAATTTCCAAAATATCAACTAATAAATTTTCGAGTAGTTGTTGGGCTGCTAACTTTTGACCATTACGCACCATCGTCTTTAGTTCATGTTCCTTATCCAAGGAATTAATGGTAACCGCTCTCGACTCAATTGTACGCATGGCAACTTCGGAACGTTTACGAGCCTGTATTTCTTCCGCCAGCCGTGCCTGTTGGGCAGTGATGTTCCTTCTTTGCTCCAAGACCGTCATACCGCTTTTCATGATTTGATTAGCTACGATAAACAAAAGATCTGCCGCCGCTTGTACCTTATCACATGACATGACCTCTAACTGAGCAGCTGCCCACTTGATCGCAAAAACGTCCACATCAAGTCCCTTTACCATTTCTTCAATTTCTTCCAAAAAATAGTCTTCCGGCTCCCACATAAGAACTTGGCCACAAATAACGGAGAAAACATATTCATTTAATACAATTGGTGCTGCCCACATTATCAAGCCTGCATGACATCGAAATATATAAGGCTCACCATATTTAGCTGCTTCAGTACAAGCTCGTGCGTAAGAGCGCTGACATTTTCGTGTTCCAGTGCTATCAGCTCTGATCTTTCTACAGAAACTACAATCCATAATCTCATGATCAGTAGAAACAAGCGTATTTCCCCGAGTATCAACTAGTATCGCTTTTAAACCAGTAGATTTTGAAAAAGAACATAACATTTTTTCCAGCAGGTTCCGTCCTACTAGTTTCTCTAGCCATTGTGATTCCACTTCTGGAGTAATGTTTGCTTGATTCACATTCCCACCTCCGCAGTCAACTTCATACTTAACAAGTACCTAAGAATCGTAATCTCCTTGACACTTGCTGCTTATGTAAATTTAGAGTGGTAGCCGCTCTGCCGTGTATTAAGCCTACATATATATCGATTCCCCGGTAAAAATTCTAATCGAAACCATTAACATTAACGGCCTTTGAGATTTATGCGAAGTAGTCACTTTATATTATAACATAAGAAAATAATCATTTGTGTCTAAATAATAAATATTCTTAATATTCTAATAATTAAATTTTAAAAAAAAAGATGAACAAAGCACTCAAATCCCTCGTTAGATACCAAAACTACCCACGGGAGATTTGAGCGCCATAAGAATTTATGAATTAATATTCAGTAAGAATGCTAAGAAATGTCATACATGCCAAGATCGTGTTTAGGATTAGCTTTAATCATATCTGCTATAAACTTAGCTTCGTCCTCCGGAATACTCTTAAGTTGCTTTTCAAAAATATCAAGATATTTAATTTCTTTAGGACCAAGCTCTAAGAGACCCGCTTGAGATGCTGCACGCAATTCAGTAATCGTAGAACCTGCAGCAATTTTCGTCCGTTCAAAGTGAGTTTTGCCTTTAATAATCTCACCAGCGATTTTTAGGACGACGCTAGGGGTCATGATATAGGCAGTGGGGTCATACTTATTATCAGATTCTACTAGGATATCTCTCATTTGAAGTGCCAATCCTTTAGCTGTTGCCACGTTCATTTGGCGACAATCATAGGCAAGTTGCTCCATGGATACAGTGGGAGCCATATTGCCTAACAATCTTACATTTTCTACGGATTCGTTACTCCAGCAATCTGCCAGAGCCAAGGAAATATTACCTACTGCACTGGAATGCGCACAAGCGGCAATTCGTCCTTCCATGGAAATTGGTATTCCGGTAATAGCTTTGAGATACGGCCCTTCATACGCGCAATCTTTATCTGGCCCAACAGCACCAGATTCAACGGCCACCATACTTCTGACAGCACACATAACTCGATCAATAGCGGCAAAAACTTTAGGAATAAAATTCTTGTGTCCCATGACCATCGATGTATTAGCAAAACCGCAAGCAGTATCTCCAGAAGGTAAGATATTATGAGCGGCCGAAATTTTTACTATTTCATCCCATAAAATCTTCATATCCCGGCAACCGACGATTCCTAAGGAAAAAACAGCCTTGGGAAGATCAATATTCATAACTGATTCATCGTGGAGGTGCTTTCCACCAACGGATTCAATTGCTAAAAAGTCCGCTCCGTTTGCTGCACAGCCTTTCATTGTATCCATTACTTGATCCCATTCTGCGCCTTTGTACATATGTTTTAGTGTCTTACCTTCGCGGACATCGACAGGTGTCATCCTTAACATGCTCTTGAGGCCAAACTTTGTTTCATATTCCTTCATTACGCCTTTAACGACTTTGGTAACATCAATTCCCCATTGAGGATTAAATGTGCAAGGAGGAAGTAGTTCAATTTCAACTAACATTCCAGGAACTTTCAATTCGACTCCCATAGAACAGACACCGTGAATCATTTCTTCGTACTGTGCCAATACCTTCGGCATGGTTTCTTCAGTGATTAACATCATCGGTAAAGTACAGTTCAGTTCTGGATAAACTGTTCCTCCGCCAATAACCATTCCATTCGCACATTTAACGGGTTTTTGGGCAGTCCCATAAACGAATTCATTTACATTAGTGTAAGCTAATTCCGTAAATTTTACAGTCACAATATTCCCTCCATTGTTTCTTATATTTAGTTTAATAACGCAGTTACAACATCAACTGCCCCAGCAGCATCTGTCGCAAATCCATCTGAACCAATATTATCCGCGAATTCTTGAGTTATTGGAGCGCCACCAACAATGACTTTTACGTCCTTACGTAAACCGTTTGCGGTTAATACTTCAATAATTGTTTTCATTTGTAACATGGTCGTAGTCAGCATGCATGAAAGACCCACTACTCCAGCATTATTGGCCTTAACTGCTGTAACGAAATCGTCACCTGAAACGTCCACTCCCAAGTCGACTACAGCATAGCCTGAGCATTCCAGCATCATTCCGACTAAACTTTTCCCGATATCATGTAAATCTCCGGTAACTGTTCCAATCACAACAGTTCCCTTAGTTGTGACTTCACCGCTCACTAACAAAGGCTTTACAAGAGCTACGCCAGCTTTCATGGCCGCAGCCGACATCAATACTTCCGGCACATACATATCGTTAACTTTAAAACGAGCACCCACTACATTCATCCCTGCAATAAGTCCATCATTGATAATAGAAAGTGGATCAACCTTTGCGCTAATGGCTTTTTGCGCTAAATCAAGAACTACATCTTCGTCACCCGCGATAACAGCATTACTTAATCCTGAAAAATCAAACATCTTGTTGCCTCCTAATTAGTTCGTTTAAATTTGATCAACTGATTTTGAGATTAGACATGTTTAGCCTCATATAATCCATAACATCCGAAAAACCCTCAGTCTGTTTACTTTTTAATAGTAAGACTACTTGGGTATTAAAAGACATATATCCGCATTACATGGTAACACATCCTTCCCTCGCTCTTTGCTCTTCACCAATTCTTTCGATGTTCAGAATACTTTGTTTTTTCTGTTGATATTAGTTTAGTTCCTTGGAGCCATTCTTCGCTATGGACTATCTTGTTTAAAATTGATAAATCCTACCTAGTTGTATTTTAAAGGGATATTGTCAACGTGCAAATTAAGCTCAGAAGTCTGATTTTTTGGCACACGTGTTTGTGATCTGATTGGCAGTCAACTTTATTAATAAGGGTGATTTATTAGAGAGCGATTTAGAAAATCCAAATTATTACAGGATAATCCATGGTCAAGCGGACCAATTATTATTAAGCTTACTAAAGGGATAAAAGTATCCCTCTAAATCATAGGAGGATAAATCTATGGTAAAATTCGATGTAATCTCCGGCTTTTTAGGGTCAGGCAAGACAACCTTAATCAGAAAAATCCTAAATTCACTTGATAGTAGTGAAAAAATCGTATTAATAGAAAACGAATTTGGTGATGTCAGTGTCGATCGAGAAATCCTTGCCATTGAGGGTTTTGACATTTATGAAATATCTAACGGCTGTGTTTGTTGTAAACTCAAGGGAGAATTTATTTTTACTTTAAAACAAATCCTTAGCCAAAAGATTGATAGAATAATCTTTGAACCGTCAGGTATCTTTATTCTAAGCGAAATCTTCGATCTCTTTAAGGATCCTCAGATTTCCTCGGAGTGTCATCTTAACTCGATAACAACCGTTGTTGATGCCCAGAATTTTTCAAACTACATACAAAGTTACTCAGGCTTCTTTAAGAGTCAGATTTGCAGCGCCTCTTCTTTAATTATTAGTAAAACGCAGCTTCTCTTGCCTGAGGAGATTTCTCAGATTGAACTACAGTTGCGAATGTTAAATGAAACCGCGACGATATTAGCCAAGAATTGGACCGAGCTATCGAACGCGGAACTCTTGGATCTGGTAGACAAAAAAGCAATATTAATGGTCAATAACATGGAACACTCACTGAGTCACGACTTTGATTCGCTGGGACTACGCACATCTAACATTCTCAAATTAGAGCAATTGGAGAACATTCTCAATAAATGTAAAAATGGAGACTTCGGCAATATATTAAGAGGCAAAGGGCTTATTAAATCTGACAATTGCTTTCTCGAATTCCATTATGTTGATGGACAATATTCCATAATAGCCTCAAAGAACGTTGCGACAGGAGTCGTTAGCTTTATAGGCACAAATTTACAGAAACAACCACTCACACTAACATTTCTTACCGATCCATAAATAGTTTATTTCTACTTTTTCTTAGAGAAATTACACATTTATGTGGAGTCCTCTCAGTTCGTACATTGTTGACCGATAACCAACAAGAGAAGCCGCATAAATGCTGCTTCTCTTTTCTAATAGTACGATTATACTGTAAAGTACGCCAAACGTTGTTGCGTGATTTAGATCAACGTTCAACTTTAATTAACGCCAAGGCTCCTATTACGCCTCTGACGGTAGAGCCAAACAAATAGATCAACTTGAAGCGCGATTGTCGACAATTTCTAAATCACTGTACTTTTAATAACAACCAATGGGTTGTTCAAACTTCCTTTGAGAACATTTCCTCCATTAACTTTGACAAATTTATCGAGAATTGTAAATTCCGTTTGAGCATTCTCATGAATATGGCAATTAGGCAGAATGATACTATCTCTTATTTGGCATCCTCGCTCAATAATCACACCCCGAAAAATAATTGAGTTCAGCACTTCTCCGGCTATAGTACACCCACTAGCTATCAATGAATTACTGACTTTAGCCTGTGAAGTGTAGCGTGTAGGGGGATTATCTACAATTTTTGTATGGATTTGATCCTCACCCAACCATAATTTTTCTCGGACTGACAAGTCCAAAAGTTCCATACTTCTATGAAAATAATCCTTAACCGTGCTAATCAACCCAATCAACGAATCCGTTGGACTTCCATAGATATTGAGGGCTTCCAGATTATCAGTTAAAATATCCATTAAGTCCATACATCCAACTGAAGCATACTTTCTGACAATATTCAACAAAAGATCACGGCGAATTATTAACAGATTCACAAAATGAGAGTGATTGGGTTCTGTCATATCGAAACTCTTATGGTCTTTTATATTATAAACTTTCTGATTTTCATCCATCACAAGTAACCTCTCATAAATTGGATCACCTGAGGCTTCACATTCTTTGTATATCAAAGTAACATCTGCCTGCTTATCGTGATGGAATTCTAAAGCTTTTTCAAAATTAATATTAAATATTTGATCACCTCTACTAATAACAACATTCTCTTCAAAATCTTTCTGTAAATACTCAGTATTATAGTGTAAATCCTTAATACAAAACGTATGATCGTTTCCTGCCAATCCATGCATGACTCCTGGCAGAATAAATAACCCTCCAGCCTTTCGATCAAGAAACCAATCTTTTCCAGCTCCTAAGTGGTCTAGCAGAGGTCTATTATAGCGCGGAGTAACCAATCCGATCGTCCTTAACCCGGAATTGACCATGCTAGACAATGCAAAATCGAGAACGCGATATCTTCCTCCAAAGGGGACAGCAGCTATAGGTCTTTCTTGAGCAAGTCCTTGCAGACTGTCATAGCCGCTATTAGCAAAAATAATCCCTGTAGCGTTTGACAAAATTCTCCCCTCCTGTCAAATCCTTTAAATCCTTTAAATACTCTTGCCCGCTTTGATGACGGTACCAATAGGAATCATCTGATTATCCTCAATCACGGTAATTCCTTCTTGGTCCAGAGCCTTTTCTGCCTCAGTACCGATAATACAGTAACGCATAATTTCGGCTTTTTCTCCAACAATCGTCTTGCCCACCATTGAACCTTCGTGAACCTTGGTATAAGGCAATAGAAGCGAATCCTTGATCTGTACCCCTTTTCCCACATAGACTCCCGGTGCTAAGATTGAGTTGCTTACCTTACCATGAACTATACAGCCATTACAAACGAGACTGTTCTCAATCACGGCTGTTGAACCCACAAAATGGGGTGGTAAGATATCTTCATTTGAAAATATTCGAAACTTAGGATCGAAGATATTAAGGAAGTGTCCCGCTCTTAAGGACTCCATATTTGCTTGGTAATAGCTTTCAATCGTCCCGACATCTCGCCAATAACCCTGGAATTTGTACGCATAAACTCGTTTCGCTTCTTTTAATTGCTGAGGGATGATATTATGGCCAAAGTCATTTTGAGACTGAGAATCTGTTGAATCTGCAACTAACGCCTGCTTAAGTGTTGACCAGTTAAAAATATAGACTCCCATTGAAGCGAGGTTACTATCGGTTTGAGCTGGTTTTTCAGAAAATTTTGTGACCCGCTCATTATTATCAACACTTAGGATGCCAAACCTGGAAGTTTCCTCCCAACGTACTTCAATGGTTGCTATAGTTATTTCCGAATTCTTCTCTTTGTGGAACTTTAACATGAGAGTATAATCCATTTTATAGACATGATCCCCGGAAAGGATAATCACATATTCAGGATCGTAATAATCAATAAATTCGTAATTTTGATATACGGCATTCGCTGTTCCGTTATACCAGCTTCCTTTCTTTTCACTTAAAAAAGGCGGCAAAATATGGACTCCGCCATAAGGATTATCTAAATCCCAAGCTGAACCCAATCCAATATACGAATTAAGTAGAAAAGGTTTATATTGGGTGAGAACCCCAACTGTGTTAATCTGTGAATTTGAGCAGTTACTTAAGGTAAAATCAATAATTCGATACTTACCACAGAATGAGACCGCTGGTTTGGCCCGAATCCGAGTTAAACCACTCAATCTGCTTCCTTGTCCACCAGCCAATAGCATCGCTACACATTCTTGTTTTCTCATATGTATCTTCCTTTCCTCTTTAGATCTGTCTCTATTGTTTGTTGCACCTACTCTTTTAATAATTAATGCCATTTATTCAATGTTGTACCATGGTGAAACACCATTCCATGATTAATTTATTGGTCATGAAAACAGCTATGCTCGCTGTAGATATCTATTCACTAATATCAATATCATACACACTTTCAAATGAATCCCCTGTTACTATGTTTTATTTGCCAACTTAACAAGCTTTGATTAATTCGTTGCACTTGAAGGTCTCTCTAAAATATTCCACATATAAATTACATTTCCTTCCATATATAAAAATAATTAGATAAAAAGCCAGATCGCTACAGAATAATATGTTCCCATACCATTCTGTAGCGATCTGGCAAAATTCCTTTATCTAAATTTCAAGACCCCCACTTCTATATGTGGGGGTGGTTCTTCGTAAACTTCAGGTGGGGTAGAATCCCCATCTGAAGCCCCAATGTTCAGCTTTAGCTGAACGAGTTCACTCTCCTCGGAAAGCCTTACAGGATAAATTTACTAGCCAATTTAATCAATTCGTCATCACTTACTCTATACACAGTCCATTCATCCATCGGAATAGCTCCCATATTTTTGTAAAACTTGATTGAAGGTTCATTCCAGTCTAAGCACCACCATTCTAATCTACCACATTTCCTTTCTATTGCTAATTTAGCTAGAAAGGAAAGCATAATCTTGCCCATCCCGTTACCTCTCATTTCAGGTTTAATAAATAAATCCTCTAAATAAATACCTGGTTTTCCTAAGAAAGTTGAAAAATTGTAGAAGAACAAGGCAAAACAAACTGGTTGGTTTTGGTATTCACCAATTATCACTTCCGCTATTTTTCTTTCAAATAGAGATTCTCTTAAAACTTCTTCTGTTGCTATAACAGCCTGCGACATTTTTTCATATTCCGCTAACGCCTTGATAAACTCTAATATTAATGAAACATCGCTTAGTTCTGCAAATCTTAATTTGAAATCTCGCAATTCCGTATCAATTATACTTTTCATGGTCATCATATCCTCACAGAATAGTGTACACCCTCTCGATCGACACGACCCGTCTCAGCATTCTTTAGTAGCCTCAAACAAAATGAAGCAGAAAGTAAACGTTGATAGCCGGATTAATAAGAAGAAGGCTTACATATTATTTCATGAATTTTAGTTTCAAAAACACTACTTGCATGAGACGGTGTTATTATTACTGCTGTATCTGCCCCTTTACCTGAACCTCCTATTGCAATAATTGGTACTCCATAGGGAATTAAACCAGCGTCTAAAGCCATAATTGATACCTCAACACATACTTTTGTACCTTGCCCAAGCATGCGCAAACTATGAGCTATTATTTCAACTGGGTACGCTCCACCAAAGGATTTACTGATACCCCTCTCTGCTCCACTCAGTACATGAGTTGTTGTCAAAACCTTTATTCCTAAATCCTCAAGTTCGCTACGTACTTCTTGCGACATTTCATTTTTGCCCTTTTCTGGATAACCATTGGCATGGGTCACGCAAATAAGGCTAATACCATCTGTGTTTATTAATAGTTTCGCTGTGTCACCGCTCGAAGAAGCGACAACGATGTATTTAATATTTTTATCAACTGCAGTTTTTAATGCTAAAATAGTTGTATCATTTGTGTTTATCTTACCTACAGAATTGAAATACATAATTTTTACCACCTTTTTCATTATAATGCGTTTAATGCAGTCATCTCACTCACCAAGATGCGGTCCAGCGCTGCGAATATTAGCTGCAATATCAGGAAATTTACTAAAATTCTGGTGAAAACGAGCAGCAAGAGCATGGGCGGCGCTATCAAAGGCAGTCGGATCCGCCCACGTGCTCCGTGGTTGCAAGATCGTCGCAGGCACCCCCGGAACTGTTTCTGGAATGAGAATTCCAAACACCGGATCCTGTTGATAGAGCGCTTTTTCTAAAGTACCATTTAAGGCAGCCGAAATCAAGGCACGGGTAAATGAAAGCTTCATCCGCTCTCCCACCCCATATGGGCCACCTGACCAACCGGTATTAACCAGATAAACTTGGACACCATGGGCATCAATCCGTTCCCCTAACATATTGGCATAGACAGCCGGATTCAAGGGCAAAAACGGTTCCCCGAAACAAGAGGAAAAAGTGGCCTCAGGTTCTGTAATTCCTCTTTCGGTACCAGCCAGCTTGGAAGTATAACCAGAGAGAAAATAATACATAGCTTGCTCTTTGGATAGCTTGGCAATCGGTGGCAATATTCCAAACGCATCCGCAGTTAAGAAGATTACCACACGAGGATGGCCAGCTAGCCCGGGAATCATGGCATTATCGATGTGCTCGATTGGGTAACCCGCGCGGGTATTTTCGGTCAGAGACTCATTGCTATAGTCCGCCGCCCGGGTCAGAGTATCCAATACTACATTTTCAGTCACTGTGCCAAAACGAATGGCATCCCAAATCTGGGGCTCATGTTGCCTCGACAAATTAATACATTTAGCATAGCAGCCACCCTCAAAATTGAAGATGCCGGTGCTCGACCAGCCATGCTCATCATCTCCGATCAAACGCCGCTCAGGATCTGCCGATAAGGTTGTCTTGCCTGTTCCTGAAAGACCAAAAAACAGGGCCACATCGTTATCAACGCCGACATTAGCTGAACAATGCATGGGCAAGATATCACGTTCGGGCATTAAATAATTCAGGACGCTAAAGATAGACTTTTTTATCTCCCCTGCGTACTCTGTACCACCGATTAATACGACTCTTTTTTCAAAGGACAGGACGATAAAAGCTTCAGAGTTTGTACCATCAGTTTGGGGGTCGGCTTTTAAGCCTGGCGTACAGATCACTGTAAACTCTGCCTGATGGTCTGCTAACTGGTCAACCGTAGGGCAAATCAACAGCTGCTGGACAAAAATATTGTGCCAAGCGAACTCATTGATCACTCGTACTGGCAAGCGATATCTTTCATCTGCCCCAGCGAAGCCATCAAATATAAAATACTGTGTAGTACCCAAATAAGCCATCACCTTTTGATAAAGGCCTTCAAAGCTTTTTTCCGTAAGTGGTCTGTTGATTTTACCCCAGGCAATTCGGTCATGTACAGAAGGCTCATCCACAATGAAACGATCCTCAGGAGATCGGCCTGTATATTTTCCTGTAGTACAGGAAAGAGACCCTGTTGCCGCTAGAACGCCCTCTCCACGAGCCAAGGCAATTTCGACTAACTGACTGATCGGCAAATTACATCCGACGGATGGTTTTACCAGATTGACATAAGCGTTCTGTATTTCTTCATTCACTTCATAATCCCCCTTGAATCTAACAAATATGCTTATCATGAAAAAGTCAGTAATACATCTATAAGATCTGGTATAAATGCGCTACAGTTCACCTCTAACATTCCACAAGTTTCCTCGAAATTCCTTCTGACACTTGCCGATATAATCGCAACATTCTCGCAACGGTCCAGAGGCAATTTATAAGTTTCTCTTCAACAACCTAATAAGAACTGCCTCTGAATCTTCAATGGCAATTCTCGTCACTTTTTTGTAATGTTAAATTGCTTTTTGTTGCTTCCAAGGCTCGCAAATATCACTAGTAAAAAGCTCCTACACCCAGTCATTCTTTGGGTGTAGGAGCCAGCACTGTCCTACCCAACTCGGATAGTAAAGTCCTCTCTTTATATTGCTTTCTGCCTATTTTCCTTAGCTTGCTCTTCAAGTTGTTTTTTTAACCCCATTCGATTTACTCGCTGTAGTTCATGGGCAACCATCTCTAGTTGACCACGCAACTCCTTATTTTCCATTATCAGTGATTTGTAGTTTGTAAGATTAGAAGGGATTTCTGAATTCATAAATTGGAATTCGGGTTCAGGCTCTGGATTGTTCATTTTTAGCTCGGAATCAACTATGAGCTTAAGTCTTGTTTGTGATACGCGCAACATGCCTTCCCGCATTAATTGTAATAGTGCTTCAGTTCTGGATTCCGCTCGCTTTGTCTCTACCAAGAAGTCCGCCATTGACACAATATCATTGTCCCTGTTTTCACGTAAACCCACATAGAACATGCTGCGTTCCCTCCTTGTTAAGTTGGGGCCAAGTTTTCTTCCCACACCCCTCTATCCACGTTCCCCTAGCCCCTCCTCTTCACGTGCTGAATTTTCAGCCACATGCAATTTTAGGGCTTTATTGGTGCACTCTAGCGTGCCACTTAGATACCAACGCACTACCAACTGGCTTACTAAGTCTTGAATTGCAACGTATATCCTTACTACATGATAATAGCTAATTGTTAAAATCTCATGATCTAAATGTTAATTTATTGTTATTTTTTTACTATTTTCCATCAATATTAAGCTAGGCTAAATTTCTCTTTTCTTAATAGCTTTATATAATAGGGGCTTATTAATGTACAAAAAAAGTCCTCTCGCATGGAGAGGCAGTGAAGGAGGACTATGCCGAAAAAAGTGAGATTTTATGTTAACCGCTAAATTAGCAGGTAACTGTCTGCTGTGCAGATGGATAAGCGCGTGTATTATTGAATTTATTATAATCTATATATGTTACCCTTTCATGAACTTTACGTAAAGAATAGGTTAAAGTATTTTAACCCCCAAATATCTTTTTGCGACCATCAAAATAGCTCTCCCAACGCTAAAATTAACAAGGGGAGAGCTTCTTTGGATCATAATTACAGGACTCAAACTCAAGCATTAGATCTTTCTATTTATCGATTGAGGAGGTCTCTCTAACCATCCCTCTTTAATTGTAAATTTTAAACCCTCTCCATAATACTGCTTCATGTCATTCATAATTTTAGTAAATTTAGAAACAATATCCGACCTAAAACTGGATGTCATAGCCTGAGCTATCATGGTAAAGCAAAACATCCCTAAACACATATTAACAAAAAACAACATCAATCTATCAGAAAACGGAGCTATTTTTAGATCAAATATCTTGTAATCACTTGCTGCCGAAATTGGAATATTTTCTTTTTCAAGAACTTCCTGAAGTGAATCCAAAACTTTTTGAATCTCATCTCTGCCTTTGCCAAAATGTAGCCCAAGCTCTCTTAAGGTTGCGGCTTTACTGAAGGCTACAAAAATCATCTTTGAAAACTGCGCCCTATGTATAACTCTGGATAAATTAGCAATTTCAGCTACATTAACGGGTCTAGAACCACCTAAGAATCCGCTGAAATATTTCATTTCATCAACAAAATCTACTACATTATCTATAGCTACTTGGGGAGGTCTTAAATATACCCCTTTAGCTAACATCAGATCAATCATTTCATTCTGCATACTTAAAGTAAATTCTAAACTCGTTTGAAAATAATTTCTAACATCTTTTCTAGTACACTCAGATAATGCACTAGAAAAGGTGGTAATAGAAAGAAGTATTATATCGTAACAGAAAAATAAGACAAATGTATCTGAGAACATTTTATGCGCATCAACCCTGACATCCTCATCAGTAAAACCTAAGGGAATAGCTATATTCTCTTTAATAAATATGGTCCTAACTTGCTCAATACTTTTCCGAGTTTGATTTAACATCCTGTCTAGGACTTTTCTGATTTCGCCATCTTCTATAGTTTCAATGAAATATTCAAAAAATCTTAATTCCATACTGTTTTTCATATAAGCAGCCCAAATGTTGGAAATTTCAGTTGCCGTTAATCCTATCGCAAAGTCTTTATTTGTTTCAGAACTCATCTCATCACTCCTTATATCACATTATTTCTATAAAAATTAAATTTATTCAAACTTATCTCATTATATATCCAGCAGCAGGTATGAGCGGACGAGCCCTTAACTACTTAAACTCCATTGCTTGTTTTACAGGAATTTTGCTTGCTATGTCGAAATGTATCTTGTAACAGGCGATTGCACTGCTAGGAAATATCATGATGCTACTTTGGATAAAATACTTTGGTATATAGTATCAAGGTTAATATTGAGGAGGCCCTAATGGAACAAGAAAAATTTGCTCACAACAATGGTTTTGAATCCTATACCGTGATGGTAACAGCAAGCATCGTTATCTTTAGAAATGACGGCTGTGAGTGGCTAGTTACACCCACCAAACTCGGATATTTGGCCTGGATAGATAAGTTCTTAGATAAACCTTTAGGCTATTTTGATACTATACGAGAAGCTAGAGATGAGATTTGGGATTCTCATCCTTCCTGAAAAACATTTACTTTGTTGAAACTGGCACAAACACAAATAGTCCCCGTCGCAAGGCAGGGACTATTTGTGTTTGGGTCATTGAGTTTAATATCCGCAACTGTCTACTACAACAACTACAGTGATATCCGTCATCATTGGTTTTTTTCTCATTACAGAATACAATCTACACTTCAATGTTAGATACTATCTTAAAGGAAAGAGTTTTGTTTTATTTCTTTCTATTTTGAACTGTATTTTCTGTCTAAGGTTTTCTTTAGGAATAATAGGCAATGATTTAATCAATTCATCAGTCGTCATAAGCTTAATGCCAATGTTTTTCATATCAATTAGGTTAGCATTATGAATTTCAGTCGATTTGGCACCAGTTCCATCTGTGAGGACAATCACTTCATAATCTAAAGAATTTGCATCCCAGACCGTACTCCGGATGCAGTTCGGAGTTTGAACTCCGGTCACAACAATTTGTTCAATGCCTAAACGCTTTAACAAGCAATCTAATTCGGTTTGGAAAAAGGCACTCCAACGTTGTTTAATGATTAAGTATTCTCCTTCAATTGGTTCTAGCTCATCAAGAATTTCAGCGCCTTTTGTTCCCTGAACACACCCGCCACCTGCTTTTATAAAGTCATCATATCTTGTCAGTTCCACATCGCTTCCATCTGCGCGGTAATAACGGAATACATGGAAAATTGGTATCCTATGGATACGACAGGCGTCCAATGCTCGTTTAATATATGGTACGACAGTAATGGCTTCCGTTACTTCAAAGGGAGCTTCCGGCAGGCAAAAGTCCTTTTGCATATCAATTATCAAAAATGCAGTTTTCCCCATGACCATACCCTTTCGAGAAAAATCTCATTTTATACGACGACTTTAAACATTAACCTATGGGTCGAGCATGAGCCTTGACTCGACTCTTTCAAAACCAAATTGCTCGTACAAGGCATACGCAGTTTACTGTTTTGCATTACAAGCAAGTAAAAAATCCCCTCGCTGAGAGGGGGAGTAGGACGAGAGCGTGAGTTGTTGGTTTTATTATAAACTATCTTTGTTACCATCTCATAAACTTTGCGTAAAGAATTCGTTAAACTTATAATGGAAAGTCTGTTGAATATAGCTTCTTTTATCTTGATGCTAAATGATGCTCGATGCGTGGAATACTCGCGCTAGTTGATGCCTTTATGCAAGTTGGACAGATATAAATAGGGTGATTCGCCGCTGTAATTATTTTTATTCTTAATGTTTCGGCCGTGAATTTTACCCACGTACTTAAATGATCCATGCTCTGACAGTGGAGGCAACGTAATAGCACCGCAGTTCACTTCCTTAGGGTAGCTTATGAAGGACAGCGGACTAGTGTGAACATCCCTCCAGGGTGATTATAGAGATTTGAAATCATGGCCATTACTTCGATCAATCATCGTCATCTTCATCGAAAAAATCTTCTTCATCTAACACTATACAATCAGATACCCCTTTAAAAATATTAAAAGATTCAATATCTAATTGTAATGGTTCTAATAATTCCATTTTAATAAGACCTAGTAATAACTCCAGCGTATCCTGCTCAACGTCTGGGATAATGACTAACGTGGCTTGCACTATATCACTAATGTGCAAATCTAAAGTACCTACTAATTCAAAATCCTCGCCCATAATTATTGAATAACGTTCGCTATTAACTGTTCTGACATCTCTAATAAAGCGCGGCATAAATACGGTAGGAGTTTTTCCATTTCCTTTATACACTTTAAAATCTCGAACATTATCCTTCATTGTACAAACAACCTCTCTAGCATTTAATCGTCCAATAGTTTCATATACATCATAACATTTCATATGGAATTCTTCACTAGTAAAACCGCTTAAACCTTTCGGCTTTAAGCGGTTTTGAGACAAGTCCTTGCTACCTTCCCTTAGAACAAGGTATCATTGAATTCTTTTCAGATCGTAGGGGTCGTAGGCAAATTCACCGTATAAAGTATCTAACCGCAATACAATGAATATTCCACTTTCATCAGCATCAACACGAACAACGATTCCTTTGCAGTGATTATACGTCTCGACACGGTCTCCGACTTGGAATCGATACTGGTGGCAAAGGGATGGGCTAGTGTTGCATGTTGGATTTTGCGATAACATAAATATCATGCCCCCTCCTTTTTCAATCGACTATAGTTCATATATAAAGTCTAACATCCCCTCAAAGCTGTGTCCATATTCAATCAATATCGTTATAATTTATTATCTCTATCGACAATCTGTTAGAATTTCAGTTTTATTTTTATCCTAATGGGAAAGTTATATACGTTACTCATAGGAACCGAGATTCGACGGGGGATACCCCCACCCCAAATGATAAAATTTAATCAGGAGGTTTAACCATGGATGATGGCTACATTTTCCGACGTGAACTTGATTTTCTAACGAAATTTCCTGAGATGATTGTACAATTAAAGACTAATCCCCAGTTCAGTACAATGGATATACCGGAGAAAAAGGAACTGTACGATAAATATTATGCCACAATGAAACAGTTTTTTCTCTCAGGCTCCATCTCAGATGAAAATAAATACGAGTTCGAAAAGCCCGCATCGCAGCATATCTCAGAATGTGACCGACAGGAATGGGAAAAGGCCTTAATCAAGGAAGGTTATTACGATGGGTGAGCACAGGTTCCAGCGTGCGGATTTAGCTCAGATTTAGCTCAGATCTCACCCCTATTTAGCGCTCCCCTTTGGCTGAAACAATACTGGCTGTTCCCAAACAGTTGCTCCGATTACCAGAATTTTTTGCCTATGTTTCTTTATCAGTCCTACCTCATTCCTCAACTCTCTCAGAAAGCGGTTTATAAAATTCGCGGTTCGGGGCTATAAGATCTAAAACAATACCGTTTTAAAAAGAGAACAATAATTTCACTTCACCCTTTGATTTCAACAAGGGTTATAGTAATATCTTGTAAAGAACCATTTCGATAATAAGTGAATTTCACATTATCTCCAGGACTATATTTAAAAAGTTCGTGGGTCAATCCTGCCGAACTGGAAATAACCTTATCATTAACTTTTGTAATTATATCACCCGGTTTTAAACCGGCTTGATCTGCCGCACCGCCCGCTACAACCTTGGCTATATATGCACCTGCCGGCAATCCTTGCTGTGCTGCGTACTCTTTTGTGTATTGATTGGTAATCTGTACATTTAATCCCGCATGGCTGGCATAACCACTTTGAATTAACTGTTGAATTGTTGGCAAAGCATCTGTAATTGGAATGGCAAATCCCATTCCTTCGAACCCTGTCTCCTGAAATTTAGCTGAATTAATACCAATCACCTGACCTATGTAGTTAACAAGTGGTCCTCCGCTATTACCGGGATTGATTGCGGCATCGGTTTGAATCAGGCTGAAACTTGATTCCCCTTGAATATCTAAAATACGATTTGTTGCTGAGACCACACCTGAGGTAACTGAACCAGCAAACTCTTCTCCACCTGGATTACCAATAGCTACTACTGGTTCTCCTACCTGCAGTTTTGAAGAATCTCCAAGTACGACGGCGGTCAAATTACTGGTATCGTTAATTTTAATTACAGCTAAATCTGTACGCGGATCAGCGCCAACCAATTTAGCATCGACATTTCGCCCATCGGCTAAACTGACGGACAGTTTTTGAGCACCTTCGATTACGTGGTTATTGGTTACAATATACCCATTCTCGGCATCAATGATAAATCCTGAACCGCTGTCGATTTCCACCATATTATTGCTGTTGCCATTGCTAAATCCGCCGTCCCCAAATACAAACCCTTGATTACTCTCTGACTGGAAATTGGAAATAGTAACTACTGTTGGTCCAACATTTTTTGCTACATCCACTACCGGATACGAAGATGTATTATAGTCGACTTTAATTGATTTTGGCATTTGTTGTCCTAGAACAACAGGAATCATCGGTTTTGTTTGAACCTTGTTGGTGTATACTGATATTACGATACCAGCTGATAATAACCCACCTATTAGTGCGCCGACTAAACCTGTGGCAAGTATGGGAACCATACGTGGATGACGCCCACCAAGAGTGTGGTTGGAATAATTTCTGGATATTCTAAATTTGTATTTGTTATTGTTACGATGATTCATTTTTTTACCTCCATTGTTTGTAGCTTTTTCAGATGTAATTACTATGAGGTATAGACAAAATTGGCATTTAAGTAATAATAATGAAGTAAGGTTACTTAGATTATATAGAAATATTTTAATGAAATAATGAAAAAATTATTAAGAATTTGTTAAGACAAAAGTCCTTAATGGCATATTTTTATTAGCCATCTGCAAAACGCTTAAACTACATTAAACTTATAATCGCAATTTTTCCCTCTCGGTCTCCCCGTGGGCTGACATTATTGGATTAGAGGGTTATCTTGAAACCTGATAAAGGGAGTACGAGTGACAACTCGTACCCCCTTCTTGTAACTCTCTTCTTTCTAGTGCGGCTTCAAAACAACCTTGAAACAATTTATCCCCCAACTACTCCCTTTATTTTTATCTAGGTATTCGCAGACTATGTCATTAATCGGTAGATGACTATGATTAAGCCTACCCAATAGAGCGTTGCAGCCTTTTCAAAGTCAAGCCTATAGTTTTTGATAGGCCCCAAGACAAGTATTCGCAGCTAGGAAAGGCGTTAGCCAATTGCTTTAAATCATCAAGATCTTTATTTTTAGTAATTTTAATAAAATAAAAATTTTTAGATAAGAAGGATTGTGGTAGTCTGATATAGAATATGTATTGAACTAATATAAACAAAAAGAAAGGTGGAATTCAGTATGACAGGGGAAGAATACAAAGCTATACTAACAATAGCTATCGGCAATGAAGCCGAATCTTATGAATTTTATAAAGGAGTTTCTGAAAAAGTCGTCGATGATTACATTAAGAAAATGTTCAGCGAATTTGCAGCAGATGAACTGGAACATCGAAAGCTACTAGAAGGTTTCCTTGCCAGAGATAGCAAGGATATGCATTTTGATGAATCTGTAGATTATAAGGTTTCTGAAACGGTTGACAAGCCAAGCTTATCTTTGGATATGAAACCAGCAGAAGCTTTGGCCATGGCTATGAAAAATGAAGAAGATGCTATGCACATGTATGCAGCGTTTGCTACTGCCAGTAGTGATCAAAGTCAGAAGAAAATGTTCCATGATCTGTCCGTCATGGAACAAGGTCATAAAACAAGACTTGAAAAATTTTACGTAAATGTTGCCTTTCCAGAGGTGTGGTAAGCTAACGCCAATTATTTGGAGAACTAAATACCACTTAGTATTATTTCGATTCTTGGATTTCAATAGACTTCATCATTACTGGCGTGGTTGGTGAACTTACTTCACCTGAAGGACTTGGTCCTACAGGTACACTTGCTATCTTATTCACAACATCCATACCTGAATCTACTTGCCCGAAAATTGTATAGTTTGGATTTTTATCTAAGTTAACTGAATCGTCCCCTGAGCAGATGAAAAACTGACTGCCATTTGTATTTGGACCTGAGTTTGCCATGGCCACTATTCCTGGTGCGTACGTATGTGCCGAGGATAATTCATCTTCAAATTTATAGCCGGGTCCGCCTGTCCCCGTACCGGTTGGATCCCCAGTTTGAATGATGAACGTTTTTAGTACTCTATGGAATGGAATGTTAGTGTAGAAATTGTTGGACGCTAAGAATACTAAGTTATTAACTGTTTTGGGTGTGTCTTTTGTAAATAAGTTAACACCTATGTCTCCCATGGTCGTATGAATAGTTGCATGATATTGCTTTGAGATATCGATTTGCATTGCTGGGGCTGAGGTCCACGTTTTTGGGCTATTAAGTAGGGCATCTGTTGTAACAGTAGATGATGAAGCCGTTGGTGTAGCTATTGGTACTATTGTTGTATTTGGAGCTGTAGCGCCTAGTAAGGACTGGATTGTTTGGACTGTGTCATCTGAAATAGCACCTTTTCCACCGAGAACATTAATGTTGGACACAGCTCCGGCTTCGGAAGTTATGAAGTCTTTTGTTACTTGTGGCATATCGTAATCTACGAATATGAGAGGTGACCCTGCTGTTGCCGCTAATGCTGATCCCGCTAAAGCATCGGCAAAGGCTTTTCCGGTTGCCAAATAAACCTTGGAGAAGTTCAAATTGCTACTGAACAACTTTATTATATTAATGTTTCTTTGATATAAATTTGCACCTGTGATTCTTGTGGGATTTGGAAATAATGAGTTATCTGCAACTCCGTCGTCGGAAGTTGTGCCGTCTGCTTTACCAAGAACGTAAGTTTTTGTGATAGTATTCTGACTAAGGTAGTTTGATATTTCTGACGGTACGGAATCACGGGCTGTTAAGATGATTGGCATCCCAAGTTTTGCGGCTATAGGAGAGATTGAAAGGGCTTCATATGGATTGTACCCGTTTGTCATTACGATTGAGCCAGTGTTACCGACTGCGTTTGCAATTGCCACAGAGGTTGCATACCTGTCAGGTCCACTAAATCGTTGAATGTCTATGCCCAGTGCAGTTATTTGAGATTCTACCTTGGCGGAAACAGCTCCGTTGCCTCCTACGATAAGTGCGTGTTTAACACCAAGTTTAGAGAGTTCTGCTGAGGTATCAGCATTAAGGTTAGCAGTTTCAGTAAGCAAAATTGGTGCAGTGAACTTGTAGGCTAACGGTGCAGCGCTTACTGCGTCAGGAAAATCCCAAGCATATGCTATTACAGCATAGTCTGACTGAGTCCATCCGGCATCGGCTACTGCTATCGAGGTTTTAACTCGATCTTTTCCAGCTACCCTTGTAACTGATAGTGCACCTTGATTTGTAGGTGTGGGAAGTAGAGTGCTGACAGCCAGAACGCTAGTAGACATAGTGCCTAGAATGGTTACAGCACCCATTAGGCATATGAAACTTTTTTTAAGTTTAAACATTTTTTAATTCCCCCTTGTTAGATAATAATATCATAATACAATACCTATTTCATGAGTGATTGTAGGCAGCGGCTACTTTGATCATAGTAGCTTGCTGTGAACTATGCACTAAATTATTTATATCTGAGTAATTTAACATAACCGTCTGATCATACGTAAATAAACAAGCCCAGCGGAGTTATACCACTGAGCCTATTAATTAGTTATTGTATATTTAAAACCCGCGAATATCTTTCGTTACATCTGAGTCCGTATTCTCATTGTTTTATTTATTTTCACTTCTTAAATTAGTACTGCTAAGTATTATATTTACGTATAACCCTGCAAGACCGAGGCATCAACTAGAGCCTCGGTCATTTTAACTATCTGATCACATATTAAGTTACTTTACTATCTCGTTTGCCTTATCAGAACTCCATCCTTTTGGAAACCCTTCCTTTCCAAATCCAAAATCAACACTCTTTGTAGACATGCCCAAAATATTTAAAGCTGCATCAACTTGACCTGCTTTTTGACCTGTATAACAGCATACAACAACAGTTTTACCTTGGCTTTTTTCTTTAATCGAATCAAGATTTTTTGCAATATCAGGCCCGTAAGGAGTGTTCACAAACCCTTTAATATGTCCTTTGGCATAATCCGCTGCCAAACGTATATCAATAAAATAGTATTTATCAGCGTTGTTAGCTAAGGCTTCTTTAAGTACCGGTAAGTCAATTATATATGAATCTTTCGGCGCTTCGTTAAAATATTTAATTACCGCATCATCAATTGCTTTATTTGGGCTTGCTACAGAAGGTAATGTTGGCATTAAAGTCGAACTGGTATCTAACGGAAGTTTCAAACTAGCCCATCCCACAACATCGAGTCCTGTTCCCATTCCATGGTTCAATGAACGTGTTGTAATTCCTGCAATATTTAGAATTGCATCAGCTTGGGCAGCCATCTGTCCAGTATAGCAGACAACTACTAAGGTTTTATCCTTGGCATATGCACGAATTTTATCCAAGTTAGAAGCAATACTTGGTCCATAGGGTACATTTACAGCACCTTTAATGTGACCATGTTGGTAGGCATCTGCTTGACGAATATCAAGAATAGCGTAATTACTTGGATTTTTTTCGAGTTCAACATTTAAGTCTTTCTCTGGAATCGTATAGGCATCTTGAACTGTATAACCAATGTTTTTGAAATAAGACTCTACAGCTGGCTTAACAGCGTTCACCGAATCTCCGACAGGCGCGCCATCTTTAGCCGTGTTTACTACCGGGGCTTTTGCTGTTACAGGTACCTCAGCTGACTTTGAACATCCAGTTAAGATCATCGAACTTACTACTAAAGAACACACTAAAGAATACAGGACTTTCTTCTTATTCATTTCTTCATTCCTCCTCTTTTTAACCACATGTATGTTTTACATACTTATACAAAGACTACCAGTATTAGACGAGAACAACATTAATTTATAATAATGAGAGATCTTCTTCAATCACCTTAAGGGGTGAATTTCTTAAAAATGATCTCACCCTTACGGGTGAGATTAGCTAATTTCCGTTGACATTCTGTTTATTTTTGTTTTGCTCACGCCTGCAGTCTGTTCGGTAACGGTTAGTATGCAAAGGTTCTGATAGAACATATGCACATACCATAAATTTCCGTACGTTAAACTCTTGACCCTGACTATTTGTCTTGGTAAAATAGTACTTGTCTAATAACATATGCCGACGTAGCTCAATTGGTAGAGCAACTGATTTGTAATCAGTAGGTTGCGGGTTCGAGTCCCATCGTTGGCTCCAGTTAACACAACCAGACGTGGTTGTGATTTTTATTTGCCCGCTTTGGAGAGCAAGGGGACTGTTCTGCTGCTTCCAAGGAGACTAACACTTCGGTGATTAAGTTGATCAAGGCGTAGCTAGGGGACATTATATCGTATATGAGGGATGCCAATCACGCTTCATATTTTAGCAAGAAGCCACCAAGAAGGGTTCTAACGATCTCTTCTTATGGGTATAAAATAAATTGCATGTGCAAACAAATGACTTGGATGTTTCGTTACTAAATAACACCAATCTTTATCATCCTTTAACACTAATGTGTACAATTGCATGCCTAAGACGCTAGCTTCATTCTCATCTGGGAACTGTTCATGAAACTGGCTATAGAAGCTGTGCTTTTTACTTAGTCGCGTAAGTATGATGTTGATTATTTGTTGTGAATCTATAAACGGCTTAATCTTACACTTTTCTAAGCCAAGCTCTTCCTTTAATACCCTTTCTGTTATGGATGCGAGAAATGAATTCTCATAAACAAAAAATACTTCCCAATAACTTTCTAATTTTGAACGGTCAAACCACGAATAACTTTTGCCATTTATCAACAGTAACCCCTCCTTTGCTATTTCCGATAAATATTGGCAAGTGTTATGAATACTCTTTTATTATCTTTATATTATCTTTATATTCACTCTATTTCGACAATAATCTTGTTTCACCTTTCTTATCGCAGCTTTTATATAATGATTAATAGTTATGGTGTAAGAAGCAGCAAATAACACTAGAAAATACGAAATGTCAGAGCGTCATTGGTTAACGTTCTGACATTTATATACTCTATTCTTATTCACTAGCCCTTTTTAAGCGAGCTTAATTATCCACAGCAAGAATTACCAACAGTAAAGGAAACATCCCCCCAGAACTCACTCTACTCAACACCACTATAATAAGACGCTACCTCGGCGATAGTTACGCCATAGAGTGTTTGCTCAAATCGTCCAAGGGTAGGTTTCCAACCTTCTAATATTGAATACGGAATGAAGTCTAATCATATTATCGTTACCAGGGTGCAAAATGGGAGCAAGTATTGATAATCCTTGATATCTAATACCAATGTACTTTCTTATAAATAAATAGTCGGGTAATCTATTTCATCATAATAAGTTCGAATTGGAAATGCTAGATGCTCTTCCTCTGTAGAAAACTGTGCGTTTACACCATCCTTATTCCCTCTTGCATCTAATCTAATCCATTTTTTAAGTTCAAAAATATATACTGCATTTAATGCGTGAAGACCATAACCAGATTCTGGTGTATCGCCAAGGGTTACTCTTTGATAACACAATCCAGTTGGAATATTTATAGCTCTAAGCAATGCCGCTAATAGATTTGATTTTGCAGAGCATTTTCCTTCTTTATAAGCTAATACCTCTGATGCTCTTCTAGTAATACGCGGACTTTTTATGTCTAATGAATGTGCTATTTCATCTCTTACGAAATTGTAAGCTATTTTTATTTTAGTAATTTCACTATCGCATTCTTGATATAAGTCAAGGACTTTCTCTCTTATTAACAAATGACTATAGTCTATATCTAGACTTTGTTTTAAATAATTATGCAATTCTTCCGATTCAAGTATAAGTTTCATACTTATCTCCCCCTTTGAATCACTTACACAATTATATTCAGTTGAACTTGAACTTGAACTTGAACTTGAATTAATTCCAGATCGATATTCTGTTGGGGTAGAATAACGGTTCTCAATTCAAGTGTGGGAGTTTATCTCAAATATAACCTTGCTTCTGATCCGCCCCTTTAGTCTCTATGGGACCGATTTAAAATTGAAGTGGTTTCCAGTTGCTTGGCGGTTGTAAGTTGATCTAACCACTGATTGCCATTGCCTCGTATTATAGATAGATCATTAATAACCACACTCCGTACTCGGACGGTTTCAATTTTACTTGTCCCAGTCTTATAACGAGCATAACTACCAAGAGCGCTGATCACGTAATAACGCCCACCATCTTCTCCCAAGTAGAGCATCTCATGTCCAGGAAAGAAGAGCACAGCTCCGGGCATTATCTGATTCAAAAGAGTCTCTCTCTCAGCTCGATTATAATTTTTGAAACTTATCGTCTTGCCAGTAGAAATCTCCTGAGCATCAGAATTGCGTGCCAATTGGAACCCAAAACAGCGATATAATTCCATGATTAGTGAAGAACAATCACGACCATTCAACATTCCTCCCCAGCCATAACGATCTCCTTGCATCTTGAAGGATTGACGAATGATATTGGCCCGAGTATAAGGCAGATAGCCTTCAACTACATCATTGGATATAGGTAGTGCTGCAATTTTAAATTCTATTCGACCAACTGCATTCCGAGTCGGTACTTTTATCAGATAATTTCCATAGACTACGCGCATATCCAGTATAGAACTAGAGTCAGTCGCACTAGCTAGGGGCAGTTTGCACCCCATGCTAAACTCTAACTGTGAAATATCGGGGTCAAGTGGGTCGACATCAAGTTTGAGGTGATTGGCTGTTATAACCAAGAAATTTTTCTCATTTTGGTATTCAAGCCAGGCTGCCCGATCACTGATAGCCACATCTACAGCTGGCACCCAGCCCGAACAATTATTTATTTGCACATAATACCATTGCCCGTCCATGCTGTGATGTAGAACAAGCAACGGTTCAGCAGCTAAAACCGCACTGTTTTGAAAAAGGTCAAATCCAGGATCACCTGGCTCATCTCCGATTATGTTGGCTGTTGGGAAAACTTTTAGGTTAGAGCGTCTTACTGTAAAGCCATATTCAACTTGATTTTTCTCTTCAATACTGTCTAAATTAATCTGCTTTCGAAGTTCAGTCCAGAAACCGGGGGGTACTAATTGATTTTCCATGTAAGAAGGCTCATCTGGAAAAGGTTGGTCTACTAACAATCGTAATTGAATATCGGAGAGTGATTCCGGATAAGTCTTTAAATCTAAGACTACTGACCCCGGAACATCTCGAATTGTTTCCTGATTGAAATTATCAATTTCATCACCAGACATGATAATCTTGTCTGGATTCGGCAGGAGTTTAATCCAATAATTGGCGTTAAGCATCTCATTATCGACATTGGGCATCTTACTAAATTCATAGGCTGACACCGAACTAACCGTCCAGTTGATGGTGATAGCACAGGCTATTACTATGAGCATAAAGACCTTAACCAGATATTTATACATTTGTTTCTCCTCCTTCAGTTCTTACTGGCAATCGTTTATGCATTATCTCGTCAGGCTCTCCAATTTATTACTGCTGATAAAAGTAGAAATTCAACATTGATTCTTCATTTCCTTCCAGTATAGAAAAAATAATCCAGTTAATAATTATTGATTGATTTACCTTTCATTCCATTTCAATTTGAAAACAAAATGCGCTGGTGTGAGAATTCTTTTTCTCTACCAACGCATTAATATTTGTTCATTAAACTCTTCAAATAGTGAATCCTGTCAACGCTCTGCGCCAAACATATATTTCCATTCTTCATATAGTTATTAGTTGTGTTAAATTAATTCTTAAACCGAACGAAAAAGGTTGTCCCTGTTAAACCAGTTTCAATATCAATTTTTGCATTATGTCGGGCCACAATGCTGTAGCAAACTGCTAATCCTAAACCGGTTCCGTTATCTTTAGTCGTAAAGAATGGGGTGCCCATTTTCTCGAGCACTTCTGGTGCTATTCCTTTACCATCATCCTGCACTGCCAGTACGATGTCTCCTTTGTCCATAAACGTTCTTATTTTCATAGTCCCACCAGGGGACATTGCCTGCGACCCGTTTAGAACAAGATTGAGAATTAATTGGTGGATTTCTTTTTTGTCGAGAGGGATTTCCTCGACTTCGTCTAGTTCCAGCTGTATGTACTTGTCAGAAATCAAGCCATCCGCTTGGATTAATGGAAATATGTGTTCAACGATTTCTTTTAGACTTTGCACCTTTAATTCAACTACCCTATCTTTTGCCAAGGAAAGGAACTCTGTAATAATTGAATTTGCTCTGTCCAGCTCATCTATCATTAAACTGAACTGGCCATTATACATCGAAAACTCCTCTTTGCTGCCTAACAGTTGTAGATAACCTCGTACTGTGGTCATCGGGTTCCTGATTTCATGACCGATACCAGCTGCTACCTCACCAATAAGACTAAGTCCTTGGAGGCGAGCCATTTCGTGTTCCATCTTATTTTTCAGAGTTTCTTCCTCATATTGTTTGATTTTTTTCTCTGATAGTTTTCGCATGGTAATGTCCTGTATAACGCCTAAGACTTTTTGGGGAATACCATTTTCATCAAATTCCACTTTAGCAATAGAATGGATCATACTTTCATGACCATCATCAACTCTTATAAGAGAATATTCGATATCATACTTTTCATTGTTCTCCAATAATAATTTCAATGCCGAATCTGACTTTCCTCTGTCCTC
This sequence comes from Desulfosporosinus sp., assembly GCA_031292075.1. Classification (GTDB taxonomy): domain Bacteria; phylum Bacillota; class Desulfitobacteriia; order Desulfitobacteriales; family Desulfitobacteriaceae; genus Desulfosporosinus. Next base: position 16,110 of record JARLHW010000161.1, on the reverse strand, counting down.
TTTCTTAATTAGACTTTGCACAAAATCCAGCGGCAAATAAGGAGATTTTTGATTAATCCCATATATCCTAAAAGCTTCTCCAGAAGCCCATACTTTGCTATTTGTAATGTCCAGTTCCCAATTACCCGTATGAGTTAATTCTTGCGCCATATTCAATCTACTTTCACTTTCTTTCAAAATATATTCAGCTTTATGTTGTTCTTTGATTTTAACCTCAAGAATTGCGTTTGTTTTCTGAAGCAGGCCAGTAGCAGCTATGACTTTCTTCAACGCAGTAAACACGAGCAAAAAAATTATTAACGAAGTAATTAATACATAAAACCAACCTTTTAAAATACTTACAAAGGTAATTGTCGCTGAATCTTTAATTAGAAACTCAAGTAATTTATCAGATAACAATATCCATAAACACCCGACAATGAAATTGATGAAGGCTATTCTTAACGATTGTTTCTTCGCATTAATCTCAATATTACTAAAGAGTTTATCAGAATAATTAGAAATGAAATTATTGTTCATATGTTATCTGCCTCCAACCACAGTTTTTTCTTGCACGATTCCTAGTTTAGGGTTATTCTTATAGAGTAATAACAGCATCATATAATGAAAAAAATTTAAATACTTGGAGGATTATATATGTCTAAAGAAGATCAGAAAAAATACCGTGACGCTTTGGAACATTCCCAACGGGAATTTGCCAAACGCAGCTTGTCAAAGGTTCTGGAGCTTTCCGGAGCAGAACCTCATGGCGAGTCGGGGTTGGTCATCCGCTACGGAGGAAATTTATACCAAGTCCAGCATCCGGGGGGCGAAATCACCCCTTATGAATCAAAGGAACAAGGGGGTTGGGTCGAAATAACTGACCGGATTCTTATTCTCCAATACCTGACTGAGGTTTGTGGAGTGCCGCCAAGTGGTAAATGGATTTCTTTTAGGGAACTACCCTGGGGAAACAACCATTATGCAGCCTTTAAACTGGAAGCAATGGACCCTTTGGCTAAACGCTTTGGTTCTTCACCAGCTGAGTTTGAGCTTACCTGCCAAAAGCTTGGCGGAAAAAAGCTGGCTATGGGTGACCAGGCATTTGCCATACCAGTTTTTCCTAGGCTACAACTTGCCTTTATTCTATGGCTGGCTGACGAAGAATGGCCTGCCCAGGCCAACATCCTCTTTGACGCTACTGCAAGCATGCACCTCAATACGGAGGGTTTAGAAGTTATGGGCATCAACATAGCAGAGAGAATTATCGCCTTAACAGACAAACAGGAGGGTTAAGAGGCATTGCTCCACCAAAAGGAGCCTGTATCTTTTGACAACACCCTCCTTATATTTTATGACGATAAGCTTTCTCATCGGGGTTGATCGAGCGATCTACTTGTCATCTGTTGCCCTGCCATCACCAAACACAGGAATAGCCTCTCCTAAATATGTTGGTTTTGGTTTGATGATCTTAGCCATAAGAAAATCTTTATTCCTAGCAGCTATTTCTCTAACTTTATATAAACCCATGACCTGTCCATAGTCATGTTTATCTGAAGCTACTCCATAAGCCTCAATTCCTAATTCTCTTGCAATAAAGACCGCTCTCATAAGATGGTATTCCTGCGTTACAATAATGACCTTCTTCACTTGAAAGATATCCCTAGCTCTATACAAACTTTCATATGTACTGAAACCAGCATGATCCATGAAAATATCTTGATCAGATATGCCTCTATCCATAAGGAATTTTTTCATGGCATTAACTTCATCATAGTCCTTACGACCATGGTCTCCACTAACGATCAACTTTTCTGCTTTATTCATTTGAAAAATCTCTTGCGCTACAATCAAGCGATCATTTAGCATAGTCGAAACTGTACCATCTGGACTAACATACGCACCCAAGACAAGAATAGCATCAGCTTTTGGCACATCGTTAGGCCCTACTATAAATTCCATTCCTTTTTGTTCGACATACTTGTCAATAACTAAAACAGAAACACTCAGGGCAAGCAAAGTGCAAATGGAAAAAGCTAAGGCTAGTTTCAAATACTTTTTCAAGAGTTAAGCCTCCCTTCAGTATTTTTGTGAATATTCATTCCAACTGTTTGACAAAATAAGGATGTGGAAATTAAAGAATTAAGGAAGTGAATTCATGGCATTACTTGGCAATCCATTTATTGCGAACGTACCCCGGCAGTTGTCCAATGATGAATTAGCTCAGGCTCTTCGTGTAGATATTGCTGGAGAATATGAAGCTATTATAGGTTATGAAGCCCATGCAATGGCAACGAATGATGAGAGAGCTAAAAAAATACTCTATCATATTGCAGATGAAGAAAGACAGCATGTAGGAGAATTAGAACAGTTATTATCCATTATTAGTCCTAAGGACGCAACGTTCACGGAGAAAGGGAAACAAACAGTGCTACATCAGCAATCTCAAAATTTCCAGTCCCCCATACAATAAGAAATAAACCACTTTCCAGCATTGCTGAAAAGTAACCGAAGCGATTAATTGAATTATACTCCAGGGAATGGGGCCATAACTAAGGTTATCCATTCCCTTTTTTATCATGTCTAGTCTTCTTCCATCCGGAGACAAAGGACTAATTGTCTAACCTTTATAGCTGAAGTAATCACAACTAATACTTTCCACTTCTTTCCTGATTTTCCTTCCCATACAACAAAAATAATCTAAGAAAAGACAACAAATATAAAGAGCGCAACCCAATTTAATGAGTATTGCACTCTTTAGCTTCACCTTACATCTCTTAATACATAAAATGGAGTTTCGAGAGACATGTTACAAGCTTTATTAGATAGGTTAAGCAAAATGTAAATCACTTTTCCTTCCAGCCCTTCAAGAAGGAAGGAATCAAAAAATCTTTCTAATCCTTACTGATTAGCAATTACAGCGGTCTTTTTTAAGAATCATTCTGAATGAAAAAAATAGTAATACTACCCCTACAATAAAGTTTAAGATTGATATTAATTTAACTGGTAAAAAATATCCTGTAACAGTACCCATACCAGCAATTATCGTCAAAAAGAATAATGTTGATATAACAGAACCTAAACCAAATAGATAAATGTCTTTTCGTATTAATTTTTCTTCAGCTATATTACTAGAGAATATCCCTGCCCAAAATAATATGGTTAAAGGATTAGAAGCAGTAATTAAAAACCCTTCCAAAAAAGAACTTTCTGATTTTATCCCAGTTAACAAATTTATGTTAGGCAATATTTCCCGCCCAAAGACTCCGAGTATAATTTGTATCCCAAAGATGGCAACGATTATTGCGCCTATATTTTTGAAGATGTACTTTACTCTTTCCCGCTCTATACAAGAGACTATTCCTGATATCGCTAACAATATGTAAAATGCATCAGCCACAGCAACACCTAACACACCAATTTCAGCACGTATGAAACCTTTATTTCCTCCAACTTTAAAAACAAATAGACATACAGGTCCAATTGCTAATTGCAATAACATCCCGAATTTAAATCCTCTAAAAATCATCATCTGTATTTCCTCATGCTTCTACCCCTTGATGCCCATACTTATTTGATTGTGACAGTGGTTTCAGTCAGATATACCTCTTGTATCTCCGGTACCACCCGAGGTTTTACGGTCAAAAAGAACTCAAATCCATCCAACTTGTCCGGCAACGGCGGTATCACCACAAAGGAATTTTGCATTCCTTTTCTTTGCCCGCATCCACTGTCATGTCGGCACTGATAATCTGCAGAAATAAACAAATCAAAGCTTGCATGTCCGAATCTGACATACGGATCTGCAGTAATGACTTCTGTTTCAATATACAACACACTCGCGTTGCTAAATTGCTTCATGTGCGTTACAGCATAGAATACACCGCCTATTTCCACAGATTTCAAGATGGGAACGAACTTCAGAAATCCGGCGGGTTCTAATTGTGGCAAGAAATGATGCTCGCCAAACATATAGGCGAAGATCCTACGCAACCAATCCTCATTGAGCTCATACTGTTGACTCCATGCAGCAATTAAATCCGACTGAGGAAATCCAGGATTATCATTTGAAATTTCTTTACGTTTTACCAAAAGCGCACAAATTTGCTCATCGATTGGTGCCAATAATTCACAGTAGTATTCAGTAGGGGAACGAAACGGCATTCGCATCAACTTAATGACCTTCTTTCTTATTACCATATTATAACGGTTCCATTTGACGTGCCTCTTCTTCAATTAAAATGCCAATTTAACTAGCATACCTCTTAGAGTGTGTTCTGGGTTACAGCTTCGTCCGTGAATCCCATTATATGAAAGTACGAACGGGCAAAGAACGAAATACATTTGGATATAATCAAGTTCAATGACGCTATAGTTAATTAATGACTGCATATATTTAATCTATTTGATTTCTTTTTATTTTCTTCCATATATCTTCAAAGAACCCTACAAAATCTATACCATGATGATAGATTACATTCATGAGAATCTTCATAATCATAGTAGTGATTAATAAAGCAATTACAATATTTAAAATGTAATTCAAAATTAATATTTCCCCTTTATAATTCATCTTCCTCTAAAATTTCTACAATAATTATTATTTATATTAATTCCTAAACTTCAATATCATTTTACTAATAATGACGATGCTACTTAAGGAAAAGACCCTACCATAATGACAAGTGTTCCAATTGGTAGGGTCTCATCTTCAAATAAGTTTTTGGAGACCTTACCTTTAATCAACTCTAAAGAAATTACTCCACTAACCGAATTCCACATGATGGGCACTCTTTGTCTAGTCCAGAAACTCCTATTCCACAGGCAGGGCAAACCTCTCCTGACAAATCAGTTTTACTGTTCGATAATGTATACGGATTTAAGTATGGCCATAGTATTTCTCCGATTCTAATACCGTTTATCTCGATTACCTTAATTTCTTTTGTTTGAACCCAACTGATCACACCATGTTCATCACATAGGGAGGCGCACATAAATTCTCCTTCTTCTTGGTGCGGAAATAGTGCACCCCCCAAAAAACTCGGTCTAGAGTCTTTAAAAAACGAATATCCAGTACCAACCAGTACGTAATATTTGCCGGTATTTTTATGTAAAACAATTGTTGCCATAATCTCTCTCCTCACCCCACAAAAACCCTAACCCTGTCGCAGATTCATGTTATATATTCCATACATCAGGTATAAATTCCTTTATTTGTCTCATGCCAAATTGACTAATCATTCACCCCTGCATCGATAACACCGTAATTATAAAATCTGATTACGGTGTTATTGCTCCTTGGTTTACGCATGCCCGTTTGCATCTGAAACCAAGTATAAATTCCTTATATTTAGACTTTTACCTGCTAACTGTTGCTCTTTGTTTATTGTCTGGTATTTATGATACACTTAGTTAAGTCGCAAGATAGTTAAGCGATGGAATTGGTGTTTAATAATTAACTAAGAGAGGTGGGTATCAATATGACAACTATCAGTTTACAAAAAGGTCAGAAAATCGATTTAACCAAAGGAAACCCTGGTTTGTCTAAAATCATTGTCGGATTGGGTTGGGATACAAACAAGTATTCAGGGGGATTTGATTTCGATTTGGACGCTTCGGCCTTCTTGCTTGATAAAAATGGCAAGGCTCACGGGCTCGAAGATTTTGTTTTTTATAACAATCTTGTTGCTGGCGAAGGTTCCATCAAACATACGGGGGATAACCTTACCGGAGATGGCGATGGTGACGACGAACAAATCAAAATAGACCTCACAATTGTACCAATCACCATTGATAAGATTGCTATTACCGTTACAATTCATGACGCTATTGCCCGAGCACAAAATTTCGGACAAGTATCCAATGCCTACGTTCATGTAATTGATGAAGTGAATGACAGAGAAGTAATGCGCTTTGATTTGGGCGAAGATTTTTCCGTAGAAACAGCCTTGGTGGTTTGTGAACTATACCGAAACCAAGGAGAGTGGAAATTTAATGCTGTTGGCAACGGCTTCTCAGGTGGGTTGAAAGCTCTTTGTGCAAACTTTGGTTTAGACGCTGAATAACTTTTTGCCTTCCTATGTCCAAGCAAACAATTTATAGTCTCAACACAAAAAGGCCCTCCACCATTTCTGATGACCTAAATTCAATCATCATGCTAGAGGGTGTGAGGGCCCTAGTAAAAGAACCAAGATTAAATTCCCGCTCTTTTAACAAAAAAACCCCATTATTGATATCGCTCCATTGATTACTAACTAATTCTAGTCTTTTCACCAACCACGGTATTTCGAGTACTCCTCACGGCCTTTTTTATATTCGGCACGGCCCCTTCGATATTCCGCGCGACCCTTTCGATATTCTTCCTGGCCTCTCTGCCATTCATTTCCCCACCATGGATTAAAACCCCATTGATTATCAACTTCAATTCTTTCACCAACATAAATTCTATTAGGATTGCTGATTCGAGGGTTTAATGATCTTAAATCTCTAACTGTTGTATTATACTGCATAGCGATACTCTGCAGAGAATCTCCTGGTTGAACTATATAGTACATCACAGGCACCCTTTCTATCCCAAACTTTACCATATTCATTTTATGGCAGGACAAATTTTTATTGTGCACGTACTGTTGCATAAAAATCTTATTGATTTTCAAAGTCGTTACACCAGATTTCTATAACATTTTTTTACTTAGATTTTTTGCCCCATCTTCCGTCAAAGCATCCAAGTGTTCAGTTTGTTTATTGGTTTTCCCCAGTACGGTGGGACAAATCTGCTAGCGATTAATTTTTAAGATTTGCCATATAAGAATTTATACTTCTTCCTTATGTTCTTTAAAAATCGTTAACCCTTCTAGGACTTCATCAATTGGCAAATTCCCCTTTTCAAGTTCAGCTTGGTCTATATTTATTAATCTGCCATAAAAAGCTATTCCCTTAGCCCAAATATCATTTCTTGTCCCATTTATTTCAATTAAATTAAAAAGCACATCCTCGGCCTTTGCATAGTTTTTGGTAAGTTCGTAATATTGGAATAGTAATAATTTGCTTTCATTCGTAACATTGAACCAACCAATTTTTTCTATTAGTTCATCAACCTTGCTTTGATTCTGTTCCAAAGCCAAATTGTCATCATTTAGCAAAGCTTTAATCAGAATATTCATGCTCTTTAAATGCAAATTTTTTGCCCTAGCATTTTCTCCCTTAGTTTCATAGATATCAGCTTGTTGTATTAGTAATTCACCAAGCATAAGGTACTTTTCAGTATTTATCTGTCTACTTCCACTTATTTTGTGGATCAGGATTTCATAGGGGAGCGCCTCTATTACTTCCATACTCAAATCGTTGAAATGTTTTAGTGCTTGGTTTAGAACTTCTTGACTCTCTTCGATTTTATTTTCAGCTTTCAATCCCATAATTCTTCCGATAGCAGTTGTCAATTCATTAATCATTTTCATGAAATAATCTTTTTCTTCAAACATAATTATACCTCATCGTTTCGCAGTAAATTTTAACTTCCATATATACTATTATATCCTATAATTTCTTTTGATTTTTCTTCCGTATGAGTTACATAAAGAAACTAAACCAAAAATAAAGGCATTGCTTTAATGCAATTGCTTGCGGCAGTGCCTTCATAGTATCCTATTAGTAATTCTGCTTATTCTTTGTTAGGTTTATCTTGTGATGGTGAAGAGTGTTCCTCGCATCCTCGTCTCATTCCGGGTCGATGGCCCATTTCTAGACGGGGATCAAATTGTCCATCGCTGGGATAACCGCCCTGCCTACCGCCACGAGGGTCAAAACCACCACCGTGGAATCTTCCGCCATGGAATTCTCTGCCACCTGTCCAATTGCGATGTCCACCCAAGCGACTGTCAAACGGATTGCCTCCACGTTCGCGCGGGTCAAAATCTAGTACGGGATCTTCACTGCCAAGCTGAGCTTCAATCGTTTTGATGATACGGTTAAGATAGCTACTCAAATTCGTTTGCTCCTCTTCGCTTAGACATTCAAACAGTTTGTCAAAACTAAACCCCTGCACGGTAGCCTCAGTTCCTTCTTGGGTGAGCTTAATGTTCATAACTCGGCGGTCAGTTTCCGATGGAGTACGTGAAATGTATCCGTTTTTCTCCAACTTAGAAAGAAGTTCACCCAAGGATTGGGGGCGCATGTCGAGCAGATATGATAAGTCTTTTTGGCTAATTTCAGGTTGCAACTTAAGGATAGCTAGCACTCTGCCTTGCCCTCTACGAGAGTCTCCCATCGGGCCATATTGTACATGATTTTGCAAATGGTATCTGTGGAGCAACCACTCAATTCGTGTTAACTGCTCAATCAAGTCGAAGTTTTTTTCATCCATACAAATTCCTCCTTTAAATTAATGTAAAACATTTCATAAGGTACCTTATGATCATATAATACAGGTACCTTAGTATTTTGTCAATGTTTTTTTAAAGGTACCTTATAATAATATAGAGTGCTCAGTGGCATCTTATTTCCTCCCATTCATCATCTGTGAGCATCTCTGGCTTATTGAGAATACTATCGTCAATAGCGATTTTTCCGATGTGATGAAGTAAGCCAACAGTCTTTAGTTCTTCAACTGCCCATATCTTGTCCAAAGGAATCATTAATGAGTTGTCTTGGTAGTTTATGTTTTTTTCATTCCAATCCACTGGCTCGCTTTGAGGCCTTGCCTTGATTTTTTCATATGATAATCAACTAAGTTGGAATAAAAGAAGTGTTCCATAGTATACATGGCATTATAGGCTGGTTCATGATTTACTAAAATTAAGAGGTGAGCAAAAATGAGTGAGAAAGACAAGCCAGACACTGATTTTGTGAAAACAGAGGAAGCGGAAATCACTGTATTAGCCCTGGCAAAGCTTATGGAACAGGTTGAACAATTACAACAAGAAAAAATCTCTCTTCAAAACCAGGTGAAGATATTACAGACGGAGCTATCTAAATCCAAGGATCTTCTTGATCTAGCACATGCACGCATATCTGATATTTCTCAAGAAAAAGAAAAGGAAGTTCAGCAAGCTCAGGAAACTGCGAAGAAAGATATTGACCAACTTAAACATATGCACCAATTAACAATTAATAAGGCCGCAACAGAGGCAGATAGACGAGTCCTGGAAGCAATCAATCAAACAAAGGATGAATATACTTCAACAAAAGGATTTAGGAAATTAAAAATATTTCCTACCGTTCACTCGTCAAATCAGGATTGACCAGAGGATGCCAAGGATATATAAATCTATTTTTGTATTTTTCACAGTGCAGACTCCTCGGCGGTCGTCTTCACTTAAGCTAATGATTCACTTTTTAAATCGAACCAAAAATGTCGTCCCTGTTGGACCAGTTTCAATATCAATCTTTGCATTGTGCCGAGCTGCAATGCTGTAACAAACCGCTAATCCTAGACCCGTTCCGTTTTCTTTTGTAGTGAAGAATGGAGTGCCTATTTTCCCAAGCACTTCCTCTGCTATTCCTTTTCCATCATCTTGCACTGCCAGAACAATTTCTTCATTGACCATAAACGTTCTTATTTTCATAGTTCCACCAGGGGACATTGCCTGCGAGCCGTTTAGAACAAGATTCAGAATTAACTGATGGATTTCTTTTTTGTCCAGAGGGATTTCCGAAACTTCTTCTAGTCCCATATGTATGTACTTGTCGGAAACCAATCCATCCGCTTGGATTAATGGAAATATATTTTGAACGATTTCTTTAAGACTTTGCACTTTCAAATCAACGACCCTATCTTTCGCCAAAGAAAGGAACTCAGTAATAATTTCATTTGCTCTGTCCAGCTCATCTATCATAAGCGTGAAATAGTCATTATATTTAAAACACTCCTCCTTACTGCCTAACAGTTGAAGAAAACCTCGCACGGTGGTCATCGGGTTCCTAACTTCATGGCCAATACCAGCCGCCGTTTGACCGATGAGGTTTAGACGATCTAAACGCGACATTTCCTTTTCTGTATTTTTATATTTTTCTTCCGCTAAATATCTGTCCGTGATATCTCTAAACTGTCCAAAAGCTCCAATTACTTTTAAATTTTCATCATGAATTGGTTGGGTATCAAATAGACAAATATAATTTTCATTATTGTTGTTTTTAAACTTAATTTCAATATTCTCATATATTTTTCCGAAATTTAAAACATTTTTTAAAAAATCTCCCGTTATTTTAGAATTGAATATGCTTTTTCCTATAATTTCTTCCTTTTTAAAACCAAATATTTTTTCTGCAAATGCATTAAATTCTGTTACTTTACCATCTGCATTAGTAATAAAAATTGCGTTTTTCGTTTTACTCAACATAATTTGATTCAATATATTTAGCTTTTGATTCAATATATTTAATTTACGGTTCTGTTTTCTAAGTAATAGTTCTCTTTCGATTGAATCCACTACAGTATCTAACATCATCAAAAAGAATGGGTTATGGAGGACTATTGCAGTCATAATACATATACTACCAATTAGATTATTATCATTAGTATAATGAAACGGTACACCATAACAGGCGCTATTGTGTAAGAATGTATGATAATGGTTAGGGCCTATTAATTGAACTGGATGATTTTGTTGCAGTGTTAAACTAATAACATTAGTACCCATATCTTCTTGGGTAAACTTTACTCCCGGTTTGACGCTTAATTGACTCATATTGGAAATCATTACTTCATTGCCAATCATTTCTAGAATATAACCTTTTTCATCTGAGATAGTAATAACCATCGGTGTATCTTCTAAAGATTTGAGTATTTTTTTACCAAAAAAATTAACAACTTCTAAAATTTCTTCATAAGCAAATCTTTTATCTGTTAATTCTTGTTCTGATAAAACGACTTTGGAAAATGTAAGCCCGTTGGGATCCATACCGGCATCAATACATTTTTTCTTAGATTCTACAATATATAATAACTCATTTTCTAAATCATGCTGCAAGTTATCATCTCTTTCTTTCTCTTCCTATTTATTATTAAATTCCGTTTACAAAAATAACTTTCCAAGAAACAGTTCATATTGAATCTTCACTTATACCCTCTTTCTGAGCTCCCTTTAACTAACTTATAATTTTATGATTCAACATTTTCTCTTTATTTCCTTTTAAGATAGCAGAAATATTCCAAGAAGAAACAAAAATAGCCAAATCATCAATGATCCGGCAAATAAGTTTAGTGGTTTGTGACCTCCGTTTTTTAGAAAAACACACCTTTAATTGTAAAGGATGGTCCCAATAAAGGGAGATGTGATTTTAAATCAATTTGAATTTGATCTGACACATTCAGGGTTTTATCGATAAATATTTTTATTCCCTGATGTTGATATTCATCATAAAACTTTATACTTTTAGTTTTATTGCCAGCCTCTGACCAGAGTCTGTTAATGCAGCCATTTCAATTGTAGCCCAATTCTTTTTTAATAATCAAATTACCCCCCTTTTTCACTATGATATTTCTTGCTTTGTCCTCAAAAATAAATTCCATACACCGTTACCTCCCATATCCACAATTTTGTAATTATTTGTTATTACTTTTCTTAATTATATTGGCAATCGAGCTTAATAATTTGATCTATTTAATTTGGGTATTCCACATTATTCCTTTATTGACATGCAGAAATAATCCCAGGAATTCTCCCAGCGTGATTCCTTTTACCTCTAAACTATTCTTCTATAGCAATACATTTAGATCTATCGTGCGACCTGCAAGAACGTAGAAGCTATTAATCTAAATTTCTGACTATAAGATATGCGATGAAGCCAATTGGCCCTAAAGCAAAAACAATAAGTACCCAAAGGCACCCAATATGGCTCCCTCTTTTTCCCGAAGCATCATTCCAGAGCCAGAACAACCCCACTAACGAAATTAGCCAAATTAACACGAAAAAAATAAATGCAAAAAAACCCAACCATGCGCCCTCCCCACAAGCAATTATTTTACGGTAGCATTAGAGATATATTCCATGCTTTACAGTAAAATCACTCCATCATATATCGAACCAGTTATTTTTGATAAAAACAATACGAAAATTGAACTCATTAATACATTTCCACACCTTTCTTTTATTTCCTGTCAAGATAGCAAATATAATCCAAGAAAACACAAAAAAAGCCAGACCGTAACTTTAAAACGTAATACAGTAAACGTCCAAAACGCTCCGGTGGGTACATTTATTTAGGAAGGACCTAAACTATAGCCGGAGTTCCAGTGCCAAGTTCACCCTCACTTCCTATCCTCCAAGCGAATGGCTTTGAGCCATTTTGTCTAGGAAAGACTAAGCTAGCTAACGAAAAGCGACCAGTAAGGTCGCTTTCTTATGTATGTCATTTAAAGTGAGTAGTTATCTACAATAACTTAAGAATAAACATTATCGACATTCCGAAACCTAAGGTGGCAATAATATTACGGCTCTTATAGGCCACAAAAGCAGCAACTACGCCCGCAATTAGGTAGTGATTGTTTAAACTAATATCCAAATAGCCCTTGGGTAAAAGTAATGAAGGTACGATTAAGGCTGTCAGTATGGCAACTGGAACATATTTTAACCACCTATTTAACCCGGTTGGTACCCCTGTAAATCGGAACAAAGCTAGAGCGCCAAATCTAGTAAAATAAGTAACTAAGGCCATTCCAATAATGATATAAAAAACTTCACTACGCATGTTCGCTATCCCCCTCTAATAAGCCCCCTATTAAACTGGCTGTAAGGCAGGCGATAATAATATACCACTTACCGGGTAAATGCAGGGCGGCATATACCGAAACAACTGCAGCCGCACCAAATACAATTAGGCTGATGCGGTTTGCCAACAGCGGTATCAGCAATACCAGAAAAGTCGCCGGCATAGCAAAATCAAGCCCCCACGTTAAGGGGTCGGAAATGTAGCCGCCCAAAAGTACTCCTGCTACAGTAGACAAAACCCAAACCAGATAAAACGCTGTACTCACGATCAATTGATAGAACGCACTGTATCTGGCCTTGTGAATTCGGCAAATGGTCAGAGCATAGGTTTCATCGGTCAAAAGGAATGATAGGAGTGCTTGAAAGGGAAACGGCAGTTCAACCATGTAGGGTGCCAAGGATGATCCCATGATCAAGTGGCGCATGTTTACCAACAAGGTAGTAAGTATAATAATTCCCCAGCTCGTTGTGCCTGCGCCCAGCATGGTAATGCCAATGAACTGTGACGCACCAGCAAAAACTATGACAGACATTGAAATAGTTTCTAATCCTGACATTTTTGCAGTAAGACCCATTATCCCGCAGGTGATACCAAAGGGCACTACCCCGAGCATCACCGGAGCACACTCGCGGAGTGCCACCCCTGCTTCTTCTGCTAGTTCGTTCTTACCTGAGAGGAGTTTTGATAGCTGCATAATCATTCCACCTAACTCTAAAATTTCTTTAATATTATCGATTATTAAAAACATTGTAAATATCCAATTATAGATATATAATCTGAATTGGATATCAAATAAGGAGAAATGCCAAATGGATATATCCAAACACTTGAATAGTGAAGAGCTGAATACCAAGGATAAGCAGCCGCTCTATCTACAAATTGCCTTACTCATTGCTGACAAAATCCAAAAGCAAATCCTGCCTTCAGGCACGAAGCTTCCCCCTGAGCGGGAACTAGCAGACCTCTTTGCTGTAAGCCGTACAACTGCTATCAACGCCTATCGAAAGTTGGAACAACAGGGATTGGTATGGACAAAAGTGGGCAGCGGGACTTATGTAGCCCAAGCACGTGATGCTGAGTCCTTATTCGAAGTTCCTTGGCCCCAACTGTTTACGGCCTATCCTCAAAACCCGTTAGCGTCAATCTTGAGAGATATTGTTTCTACTCCTGCGCCAGGTACTATATCTCTGGCCCCAGGCATGCCTGATCCGGCTCTTTATCCTATGGAGACCTTTACCGAGTTGTTTAACCACAATATTGGCAGGACCCCCCCTTCTGATTTTGGATATATTCCTATCGAGGGCTATAACCCATTGAGAAGAGCAATCGCCGCAATGTTGAGCGAAAAGGGCATATCGGCATCGACGGAGAACATAATCACTCTCTCTGGGTCCCAACAAGGCTTATATTTACTGAGCAAAGTGTTGTTAGAACCTGGCGACTATGTTGTAATGGAAGCATCAACGTTTATCGGTGCTATTCAAGTTTTTCAGTCTGCAGGAGCAAGAATTTTGAGCCTGCCTTGTTCAGAAAAATTATCATTAGAGCTGTTGGAGGACTATCTAATTCGCTATCGGCCAAAATTGTTATATATGATACCTACTTACCAAAACCCGACCGGCAGGGTAATGCCTGCACATGAGCGCCAAAATTTAATAAAACTTGCCAAACATCATCGGCTTGTCATTGTTGAAGACGATCCCTATAGCGATTTGTATTATGGCGAGCAGCCTCCTCAGGCCCTTAAAGCTTTAGATTCCTATGGAGGAGTAGTTTATCTGGGGACTTTCTCGAAGATTTTATTCCCAGGTTTACGCACAGGTTATCTGGCAGGTCCACCTGTTTTAATCAATCGGCTTGCTCTAGAAAAACAGTTAATTGATCTGCATTCAAACAACATAGCCCAATGGCTTATGGCGATGTTCTTAAATGAAGGGAAGCTTGCAGGGCATCTGACAACAGTGCGTCGGGAATATAAAAAACGTCGGGATACAATGGCTAAAGCTCTCCGGCGTTTATGTGCAAACGATATTGAATTTAACGTACCCGAGGGAGGGTTTTACTTTTGGTGCAAGTTAAAACAATCGGGCACTTCCCAGCAACTCCTACAAGAAGCTGTAAAAAATAGAATTTCCTTTGTACCTGGCGAAGCTTTCCATACTGTGCCCACCCTGGATAATGAGTTTCGCCTTTGTTTTACGACTCACAATGAAGCTGTTCTACTTGAAAGCGTACAGCGCTTGGCCAAAACCTTTGCGCAATTAACAAAAAAGAATAGAGCAAACGATGCACCGCCTAGTTCGGTATGGCCGATTATATAACTTAAGGAAGAGTTAGAAATGAGAATACCAATATATCAAATTGATGTATTTACAAACGTACAGTTTAAAGGAAATCCAGCGTCTGTGCGTCCATTGGAAGCAATATTGGTGAAGATTTGCAGCAGAAAATAACTTATCGGATACAGCCTTTTTCGTAAAAAAGGGAGCTATCACTAAGAGATACGTCTACTTGTCTTCATCGGTAACATGGGGGGGCTTTTTCATAATAGCAATATCTCTTGCATAATATCTAATAGTCCTTCTCATATCTAACTTCTGACCCCCATCGCATGGTACCGATGGGGGTATATTTTCTTTTATTAAAAATCATCGTCTGTATCTTCACCATCCAAAACATTCAGCTGCTTTTCGTACTTGATTTGCTCTTTTCTTACTTCTCTCCGTTTATCATATAGGTGCTGAATGTGTTTTTTAATTCCCTCTGAGCGTTCATCGGGATCATCCATCCTTAAATTCAGAATTTGATTATCTATCGACTTATATTCAATGATGCAGGATTTAATCTTAGCTTTTACCACGTTTCTCATAGGCGTTTTCCTCGCTTTAATTTTTTATCCAAATATAATCAATCATACACGACAACGTACATGTTTATAACACAGAAAAGACTACCTCGTCAGAGATAGTCTTTTTGTTTGTTACCTGGCGATACGATAGGCGGACGAGCCTATCGCCACATTGCGTCCCGTAACGCATACTCCTGCAGGGTGGGACCCAATGTTAACCTGTGATTAAAACACAAAAATGCTACCTCGTGAGAGATAGCATTTTGCTTGTTACCTGGCGATGACCTGCTTTGCCAGGGGCTTGCGCCCCAAGTATCATCGGCCCTGGAACGAAAGGCACGATAGTCTCCTGTGGAGAGTATCGCCGAGCCACCCACCCCAAATAAATACTTAGTGGCGAAGGGGAGCCTTTCGCCACACTGCAACTTATAACGCATACTCCAGCAGTGTGGATCCTTAACTTCCGTGTTCGGTATACGAAAAGCGGACGAGCTTTTCGCCACATTGCGACTCGTGACGCATACTCCTGCAATGTGGATCGAACGGGTGGAACCCCGGTACCTTGGCCCACAATG
>JARLHW010000013.1 GCA_031292075.1 Desulfosporosinus sp. | reverse complement strand
AACCCTGGACCTCTTCGACCCGAACGAAGAATAATACCACTATACCACAAGGCCGTCTTAGATGAGGATTCGGGCGTTGAAGCCAGGTCATGTTGCATCAGCAGCGCTGGAATTCTTTTTGTGTCTGGGTTCACTTTTTTTAAACAAGAGTTGAGGCTTGTATCGTCGTGCACTCATGACACTCGAGATGAACAGCGCGATCAGTGTGAAGGGCTGTGTTAGGGTTGCACGCACTCAGTCTGAGCTGTTGCTGCAAGGTTGAGTGTTGTTGAAGGCGGCTCGGATACGGAGAATCGTGTATCAGGAGTGAGAACGAGCAGTGCGATCGAACAGAGCTGCACGGGCAAGCGCGCTGCCGCTGCTTCGACTCGCTCAGTCAGAACTCGAAGTCCGATACAGAGACAAAACAAACACCAACTTCAAATTTCCCTTTTTATGAATTTGCCAATGGGTGGGCTCCGAATTATCCGAGAATTCGCTCAAACCAACCTGGATTTCCAACGTTTCGCTCAAACCAAGTTGGATCCAATTAAAATTAAATATAATTAATTAATTCACTCAAGTCCGAATCAAAGAAAGACGATCGTTATAAGTCGTCTTTAACCACTGAGCTAAAAGTGTAGGTTCCCTAACTTTAGCCAGTATTTCGCGTACTCTTCTTTTACCCTCAACAACGGTTTGATTTGGGACGTATGGTACTTTTAAAAAAAGAATGCCGGCGCGACGAGTAAGCTGCAAAACACGAAAAGAGTCTGAAGAGTCTGTCTGCACGTCTTTGGTCTGGAAGTCGCCCCTGGAAGTCGCCCCTGGAAGTCGCACACTGTGCGAATCCGCAAAAGCTCTGGGCCCCGCAGGGAATCGAACCCTGGACCTCTTCGACCCGAACGAAGAATAATACCACTATACCACAAGGCCGTCTTAGATGAGGATTCGGGCGTTGAAGCCAGGTCATGTTGCATCAGCAGCGCTGGAATTCTTTTTGTGTCTGGGTTCACTTTTTTT